>JBBQIH010000116.1:0-7917 GCA_038324725.1 Cyanobacteriota bacterium
GAGGCGAAGACGATCGAACTGCGGGAGCGCAACGGCGCCACCAGCAACCGGTTGAGGAAACCGAACTCGCGGTCGAACATCACCGGCAGGCCGGCATTGAGGGCGGCACTGAAGGCTGTGAAGACGATCACGCCGGCCCCCAGGAAGCGGCCATAACTGATGCCGCCGGGAAGCAGGCCCTCGGGGGCGTTGGCGAACAGCGCTCCGAACAGCACCAGCCAGATCAGGGGCTGCAGCACCCCCGCCACGAGGGTGGACGGGCGCCGGGCCAGCTGGACGAACAGGCGCCGGGTGAGGGCAAGCGTCTCCTGGGAGATCTCGGCGAAGGCCGAGGGCTCAGCGCTGAGGGAGGGGACGGGGGCGAGGGAAGGGCTGGCGCTGGTCATGGGGAATCAGGAAAACGGGTCATCGCATCGACTGCTTGCGTTCCTCCTTGAGGTCCCGGCGACCCGCCACGGAGAGTTCCGCGTCGCTCAGGGTGCGGCCGGTGGCCTGAAGGTAGACGTCATCGAGGCTGGGGCGGCTCTGGGCCAGGGCGAACACCGGCAGCTGGGCCTCGGCCAGCTGGTGCCGCAGGGTCTCCACCACGCCGCTGTTCTCCACCACCAGGTTGAGGGAATAACCCTGGGCCCGGTTGACCACCACCTGGCGGACGCCATGGCAGGCCTGGAGGAGATCCCGCACCAGGGACGCCTCCTGCTCATCGCTGAACTCCCGCACCCGCAGGGTCACCCGGTCACCGCCGAGGGCGCCCTTGAGGGTCGAGGGGGTGCCTTCGGCGATCACCCGACCACCGTCGATGATGGCCAGGCGGTCGGCGAGGGCATCCACCTCCTCGAGGTAATGGCTGCTGAGCAGCACCGTGGTGCCCTGGTCGCGCAGCTGCCGAAGCACCTGCCAGATGGTGGCGCGGCTCTCGATGTCGAGGCCCACCGTGGGTTCATCCAGCACCAGCACCCTGGGCCGGTGCAGCAGACCGGCGGCCAGGTCGAGGCGCCGGCGCATGCCGCCGGAGTAGCTGCCACAGCGGCGGTCGATCCAGGCGTCCATGGCGAGGAGTTCGATCATCTCGGCGGTGCGGGCCAGCCGATCGGCACCTCCCATGTGGTGGAGGTTCGCCTGGAGGTGCAGCAGCTCCCTGCCGCTGAGGATCTTGTCGATGGCCACCTCCTGGGCGACGTACCCAAGCAGGCGCCTGACGGCCCTGGGTTCGGCCAGGGCATCCACGCCGGCGACATGGACCTGGCCGGCATCGGGAGCCAGCAGCGTGCAGAGGATGCGCAGGGCCGTGGTCTTGCCGGCGCCATTGGGTCCGAGCAGCCCATAGAGGGAGCCGGCCGGCACACTCAGGGAGAGGTCGTCCAGGGCCTGCACCGGTTCAACCTTGCGGCCGCCGAAACGCTTACTGAGGTGCTGGAGCTCGATCAAGCCGGGATCAATCGCGAAGGGCTGGAAGCCACGTCAATCTAGGCAGCCGCCGCGGGAGCCAGATGGAGCACGGCGGCCAGCAGAGCAGCCGGCGCGCCGGCGCTGGCCAGCGGCGTGCGCGCCAGCACCAGCAGCAGGCAGATGCCGAAGAGATAGAAGATCGACCAGCGGAACATGCTGCGGGCCCGGCGGGGATCTCTGGGATCCTCCAGCAGGCTGCCACTCAGCTGCAGCAACCTGGCGTTGAAGGGAAGCACCAGCAGGCCGTAGAGCCAGCCGCCACTGGGCAAGGCGACCACCCCGGCCAGGCTCATCGCCACCGTGACCCAGCTGTAGCGCCGGATCGCCCCAGCGGTGACCTCGAGACCCTTCACGACCGGCAGCATCGGGATGCCGACGGAGCGGTAGTCCTCATGCAGAAGCAGGGCCAGGGCCCAGAAATGAGCTGGGGTCCAGACCATCACCAAGCTGAACAGCCACCAGCTGCTCCAGCCCAGGTGGCCGGTGGCGGCGGCCGCCCCCACCAGGGGGGGAATGGCCCCGGCGATGCCGCCGATGACGATGTTCTGGGTGGTGCGGGGCTTGAGCAGGGCCGTGTAGAGCAGCACATAGCTGCACAGTCCCAGCAGGGCCAGGGAGGCGGCCAGGGCGTTCACCCCCAGGACGAGCACCAGCACCGAGGCGACCGTGAGACCGACGGCCAGGGCGAAGGCCTGGCGCTGGGCCAGCCGGCCCGAAGGCAGTGCCCGGCGGCTGGTTCGCTGCATGCGGCCGTCGAGTTCCTGCTCCCAAAGGCAGTTCAGGACACCGGCCGCCGCCGAGGCCATCGAACCCCCCACCAGGGTGCAGACCATCCGCACCGGATCCAGGGGCCAGGCGGCCGTTAGGGCCATGCCTCCGACCGTGGTGGCGAGCAGCAGCGGGATGAGCCGTGGCTTGGCCACCTCAAGCCAGGCCGGCAACTTCACCGAGGGTCGGATCGCTGCCGGCGCCGGGGACACGGCGATGGCCGACACGGCGCTGACACTAACCATGGGCCACCTCAAGACGGGTTGGAACGGAAGCGGACGCAAACGACAGGCCCCAGAGACCACCCAGCACAGCCACCAGCAGGGCGGCGGTGAGCTGGTGGGCGACGGTGACGGCGGGAACGGCCAACTGGAGCCGCAGGGTGAAGACTCCGAGGGCCACCTGAACCACCACCAAGGCTGCAGCGGCAAAGGACAGGGCCTGGAGACGCCGGTGGCCGGCCGGCAGGGCCAGGGAGCTGGCGGCCAGCAGCAGCACCACAACGGCCGCCGGGTAGGCCCCCTGACGGTGCAGCAGCAGCCAGCGGCAACCCTCCCCGGCCTGGAGACAGAGATCGGCGGCCCAGCGGCTGGCCATGGCCCCACCCAGCAGGCACTGGCCTCCGACGAGCAGGGCGGCCAGAACCGGCAGGGTGGACCACCAGCGGGGCAGGGCCCTGCCATCGGCACCCGTCGTCGCCAGCTCCGGGCGCTCCAAGCCTTGGTGCATGGCGCTCAGCAGCAGCACCAGGCTGAGGGCCGTGGCCAGGTGCAGGGTGACGGTGGGGGCCGCCAGCTGGCTGAGCACGGTGAGCGCCCCAAGACCGCCCTGCACAGCCACCAGAGCCAGGGCCAGGCCAGAGCTCCAGGGCAGCCAGGCGGGGAAGCGGTCGCGGAACCGCAGGCTGAGGGCGAAGAGCAGCAGAAGGGCGATGCCCACCAGGAAGGCGTCGAGCCGGTGAAACCACTCCAGAAACACCTGGAGGTTCCATTGGCGACCAGGCCAGAGCACCCCGTAACAGAGGGGCCAGTCCGGGCAGGCCAGGCCCGCCTCCATCACCCGGGTGGCGCCACCGATGGCCACGAGGGCCACCAGGGCGACGACGAGGTGGGCGGTGAGCAGGGGCACCAGGCGCACGGGCCAGGCGGCCGCGGTGGCGGACCGTGGCCGGAGCAGGGGTTGCGCGGAGGGCGCCACGGCCATGAACAGATGGTCTTTGGGCACCCAAGTTAGCGGGCATTCAAAGATGTGCGAATCAGCACATCGTGCGAACTGAATGTGAAATTTCTCCGAAATTGCTTCTCTGGCTACAACGAACGCACGGCCCGCGAACGGCCTTCCATAAGCTGTTGAACCCGGAGGCCCTTCACCCTCCCGACAGCCGTCCCGCCCCCGCCGCCGTGCCGATTCCCTCCTCCCTGGTCACCCTGCTGGTGGGCATGGCGCTTGTCCTGTCCGGCCTCTGGGTGGGCTACAACGTCAACCTCCTCCCCCTCGACGCCAGCGCCAACGCGCCTGTCTACGACTCTCTGTTCCGGGTCCTGTTCAGCATCGGCACGATCCTGTTCCTGGGCATCGTCGGCCTGGTGGTGTTCAGCCTGGTGCGGTTCCGTCGTCGGGCCGGGGACCACACCGACGGGCTGGCGATCGAGGGCAACCTGCTGCTCGAGATCGTCTGGACGGCGATCCCCGCGATCGTGGTCCTGTTCGTGGGCCTCTACAGCTACGACATCTATGAGCGGATGGGGGGCATGAGCAGCCTGAACGACCATTCCGCCATGCATCAGATGCCCGCGATGGAGACCATGGAGGCGTCCGTCAGTTCCGCCGAGGGCGGCCAGGAGCCCGCAGCCCGGGTCTGGGGGGGCATCGGCACCGGGGCCGGCGAAACCAATGTCCTGCCGGTGGAGGTGACGGCCATGCAGTTCGCCTTCATTTTCCACTACCCGGAAGGGGACATCATCAGCGGCGAGCTGCACGTGCCCAATGGCCGGCCGGTGGAGCTGCGCATGAAGGCGAACGACGTGATCCACGCCTTCTGGGTGCCCCAGTTCCGGCTCAAGCAGGACGTGATCCCCGGCCAGCCCACCGTGCTCACCTTCACCCCCACCAAGGCGGGCAGCTACCCGATCATCTGCGCCGAGCTCTGTGGTCCGTACCACGGCGGCATGCGCTCCACCGTGGTCGTGCACGAACCCGATGCCTACGACGCCTGGCTCAAAAAGAACAGCCCTGTGACGGCCACGGTCGCCAGCGCCCCGGGCACCCCCACGGCCTGAGCGTCCGTTCTCCCGGTCCCCACTCCGCCCAATCCTTCCGGCCCCGATGACTGTCGCCTCCCCCAACGACTTCCAGGACAGCCTCCAACCCCAGGGCTGGCTGCGCTATTTCAGTTTCAGCCTCGATCACAAGGTGATCGGTCTCCAGTACCTGGTGACGGGCTTCCTCTTCTATTTCATTGGCGGTGCCATGGCGGGAGTGATCCGCGCCGAGCTGGCCAGCCCGATCTCCGATTTCGTCAGCCGGGAAACATACAACGAGGTTCTCACGCTGCACGGCACCGTGATGATCTTTCTGTGGATCGTTCCTGTGGTGAATGGGGGCTTCGGTAACTACCTGATTCCCTTCTATGTGGGCGCCAGGGACATGGCCTTCCCAAGGCTCAACGCCGTGGCCTTCTGGATGATTCCACCAGCCGGGATCCTGCTGATCGGCAGCTACTTCATCACTGGAGCGGCCCAATCCGGCTGGACGGCCTACCCGCCGCTGAGCCTCACGACCCCCGCCCTGGGTCAGGTGGTCTGGATCGTGAGTGTGCTGCTGCTGGGGGGCAGCTCGATCTTCGGTGGCATCAATTTCATCGCCACCGTGCTCAAGCTGCGGCGTCCGGGACTGAAGCTGATGCAACTGCCGATGTACTGCTGGGCGATGCTCGGCACCAGCATCCTGGTGGTGCTCTCCACCCCCGTACTGGCCGGCACCCTGCTGCTGCTCAGCTTCGACATCGTCGCCCACACAGGCTTCTTCAATCCGGCTCTGGGAGGAAATGTGGTGGTGTACCAGCACCTTTTCTGGTTCTATTCACACCCGGCGGTGTACATCATGGTGCTCCCGGCCTTCGGTCTGGTGAGTGAAATTCTGCCCATTCACGCCCGCAAGCCTCTGTTCGGCTACACCACCATGGTGTATTCGATCATGGCCATCGTGGTCTTGGGGCTGGTGGTCTGGGCCCACCACATGTTCACCAGTGGCACGCCTCCCTGGATGCGTCTGTTCTTCACGATCGCCACCTCGTTCATCGCCGTACCGACAGGCATCAAGTTCTTCAACTGGTTGGCCACCCTCTGGGGAGGCAAGCTGGCCCTGAACAGCGCCATGCTGTTCTCCTGCGCCTTCATCGTCAATTTCGTGTTCGGTGGGATCACGGGGGTGGCCCTGGCCCAGGTGCCCTTCGACATCCACGTGCACGACACCTACTTCGTCGTCGGCCACTTCCACTACATCGTCTATGGCGGCACGGTGTTCGTGATCTTCGCCTCCATCTATCACTGGTATCCGAAGTTCACCGGCCGCCTGCTCAATGAAGATCTGGGTCGGTTGCATTTCCTGCTCACCTTCGTGGGCTTCAACCTCTGCTTCGCGCCCCAGCACTGGCTTGGCCTCAACGGCATGCCACGCCGCGTGGCCGAGTACGACCCCAGCTTCACCACCCTCAATCAGATCAGCAGTGTGGGGGCCCTGCTGATGGCGATCAGCAGCCTGCCTTTCCTCTTCAACGTGCTGGTGAGCGCCTTCCAAGGCCAGGTGGCCGGCGACAACCCCTGGAACGCCCTCACCCCCGAATGGCTCACCTCCTCGCCACCGCCGGTGGAGAACTGGATCGGTGAAGCGCCGCTGGTCGAACACCCCTACGGTTACGGCGTCGATGAAGACAGCCTGAGCCTGGAGGCCGCCACCGGCAAGGACCTCTGGAGTGGCGCCGGTCGCCGCTGAATCGCCCCCACCGCTTTCCCCACCCCCGCCGTCCCCTGTCCGTCGTCCCATGACCAGCCTCGCCACCAGCACCAGCGCCGCCGAAGCGGTCACCGCCGAGGCCCACGAAGGCCATGCGGATCTGAGGCTTTTCGGTCTGGCCACCTTCCTGGTGGCCGACGGCATGACCTTCGCCGGCTTCTTCGCCGCCTATCTCACCTTCCGTGCGGTCAATCCGCTGCCGGCGGGGTCGACCTACGAGCTGGAACTGCTGCTGCCATCGATCAACACGATGCTGCTGCTGGTGAGCAGCTACACCTCCACCGCTCGGGCCGCAACCTGCTGCTGGGTCAGATGGGCCCCTGCCGCGCCTGGCTGCTGCTGAGCGCAGGCCTCGGAGCCGCCTTCCTGGCCGGGCAGATGGTCGAGTACTTCACCCTGCCCTTCGGCCTCACCGACAACCTCTTCGCCAGCACGTTCTATGCCCTGACGGGCTTTCACGGGCTGCATGTCACCCTCGGGGTGATCTGCATCCTCCTGGTCTGGTTCCAGACCCGCAAGGGAGGTCGCGTCACCAATGCCGCCCCCTTCGGCCTGGAGGCTGCAGAGCTCTACTGGCATTTCGTCGACGGAATCTGGGTGGTCCTTTACGGGATTCTTTACCTGCTTTGATTTCCTGACTGTTGCCTGTTCAGCACAACGATCGGCACAATCAATTGAGAACTCTCCGTCTGATCGGCTGATGGGTGCCCAGAAAGGACCAGCCAATGAGGACAACTCAGCCGGGGCTGTGATGCTGGAGGGCCAGGCCTTGCTGGAGCGGGCCCGCTCGCTCAGCAACCGGCCGGAGGACCAGATCGCCCGTGCCTGTGGCTATGTGGGGCCCAGCGGCAGGGTGCTCAAAAAGAATTTCTACCGCGCCCTGGTGGCCGCCAAGGGCTACACCCTGCCGTCGAGTGGGGCCGCGAGCGGCGCTCCCAGTGGGATCGGGAAGGGACGTCAGGCTGAATTCCGCACCCGGGTGCACGGCAACGGCAACCTGCTGATCGGCCAGGCCTACACCCGGCGCATGGGGCTGGAACCGGGTCAGGAGTTCAGAATCGAGATCCACAAGGAAACCGGTTCGATCTGGCTGTTGCCCTTGGATGGGGCCGTCGGGGACACCCTCTCCTGAGCGGGATCCCGCGGGACGTCAGTCGGCTTCGGGGTGGAAGCTGGCGCTGAAACGCAGCAGATCGATGCCGCTGAACAGGAAGCTGATTCCCACCAGGGTGCCCACCACCCAGAGCAGGCTCCAGAACTTCAACGTGAGGATCAGCAGGCCCAGGGCGAGCGTCACCAGACCGTTCACCAGCCCCCAGCGCCAGCCGGTGATGTGACGGTGGGAGGTCGCGACCAGGGCCTCCACCAACCCCTCCGCCACAAACACCACGCCGATGGCCAGGGCCAGGCCGGCCATCGGGATCGCCGCCGCCGCCGGACCGGAGGCCATCTGCTGGATCATCCACACCCCCAGGACCAGGAACAGGGTGGAGGTCACCAGGCGCCAGAACGTGATGGCCCTGCTCAGCCCTGGGGAGCGCAGCAGGGAGCTGATCCACCCCACCAGGCCCCCCACCAGGAAGGCGATCGCCACCACGGCCGTGACCCACTTGGAGGCCAGCACGGGAAACACGAGGGCCAGCGCCCCCAGCACGAGCAGCATGACCCCCTCGGCCAGGGTGAAGG
>JBBQIH010000117.1:0-7851 GCA_038324725.1 Cyanobacteriota bacterium
GTCAGCTACAACGGCAAGCACAACGAGGCCAACGGCGAAGACAACCGCGACGGCAGCGACGACAACGCCAGCTGGAACTGTGGCGTCGAGGGACCCACGCCGGACGTCGATGTCCTGGCCCTGCGCGCCAGGCAGAGCCGCAACCTGCTGACCCTGCTGCTGCTGGCCACCGGCACACCGATGCTGGCCATGGGGGACGAGATGGGCCGCAGCCAGCAGGGCAACAACAACGCCTACGCCCAGGACAACGCCATCAGCTGGCTCGATTGGTCGTTGCTGGAGCGCCATGCCGACCTGCATCGCTTCGTTCGGGAGCTGGTGAGGTACCGCCAGCAGCGGGATGTGGTGGTCAACGCCCGCAGCCTCAGCCTGGGCGAACTGGTGCAACGCCATCAGGTGAGCTGGCATGGGGTCGAACCGAACCAGCCCGACTGGAGCGACAGCTCCCGTGCCTTCGCCGTGACGATCACCAGCATTGGCCAACGGTTCCGCTGGCACGCCATGGTCAATGCCTGGTGGGAACCGCTGTCGTTCCGGTTGCCCGCCGCCGGGGCCGGCCCCCATGTCTGGCAGCGCTGGATCGACACCTCCCGGCCCAGCCCGGAGGATGTGGTGCCCTGGGCCAGCGCGCCGGCCCTGGCGGGGGACACCTACACGTTGCAGCCCCGTTCGGTCGTGGTGCTGACCGTGGAGCTCAACCTTGCAGCAGTTGCAGCCGATGGCCATCAGGATCCGCCAGCTGCAGGGCCCGCTCAGCTCCGATCACCTCGGCCTGCTGGCCCAGCTCAATGATCCCGCCGGAGATCAGGCGCCCACCCAGCGCCTCGGCCCGATCGGCGATCGCCTCCAGATCCGCCACCCTCAGGCACAGCTGCCAGTGGGCCAGGTCCTGGGGGCCCTGGTCGGCGGGCATCGGCCGGCCGCCGCCGGGCTCGCGGTAGTCGAGGCACTCCACCCCGGCACCGCTGGGGCAGCGATGGGAGGTGATGCGCACCCGGGTTGCCGCCAGACCATCCAGGCCATCCTGCTCCGGGCCGCTGTTGACGCCATCTCCTCCCGCGGCAAGCCCCAGGAGCTCCCGGTAGAAGCAGGCACTGGCGGCCGTATCGGCGATGCCGATGGCGCTGTGGTCAAGGCCCAGCAGCGGCCCGGGCGCCTGCTCATGCCAGCGTTCTTCGCCCTTGTCCGGCGGGAACTGCAGCAGCTCCAGCGGATGACCCTCGGGGTCGCGGAACTTGTAGGCCTCGATGCCGGCAGCGGACGTGTTCCAGTCCGGCAACCGCTGCGGCGCCGTGGAGATCGGCGAGATCCGCCCAGCATCGAAAGCTGGCTGCAGCAGGGCCAGGGCCGCCGCCATGTCGTTCACCACCAGGCAGCTGTGCTGGAACCAGCGGTCGTTGCTGCGCGAATCGGCCGGAATCGGCCGGCCAGGACGGGCGCCGGGTCCCAGCGCGAGCACCTCGGTGAGCTCCAGCAGCTCCGAGCCGATGGCCAGCCGCAGCCGCTTGAGGCGGGCGCCCGGCAGCCCGACCAGGGCGCTGTAGGGGCCCCCATCCACGATCCGGGCCTGGCCACACCGTTGGAAGCCCAGGACTTCGACGAAGAATGCAGCGCTGGCTTCGGCATCGGCACTGGTGAAGCCGATGTTCTCGATATGGGGCAACATCATCGCCGGCCATTCGCCTGAGTGATGGTGCCAGTCAAAGGGAGAGCGCCGGCCATGGCGACCTCAGGTGCTCAAATCAGGGGTCGGTCGTGGCGGGTTCTGCCAGACAAGGCTGAGCACGCCACCGGTGCAGATCAGCACGGTACCCACCACCACGCCGAGATTCGGGATCTGACCAAACCAGATCCAACCGATCAAGCCAGCGAAGATCACGGACGAATATTGAAAAGCTCCGATGGCGCTTGGATCCGCAAAACTGTAGGAGCGGATCAACAGCAACTGGAAGCTGAGCAAGCAGATGGCCGAGGCCAACACCAAGAAGAGTTGATCCGCCGTGATGCTCTGAAAACGCCCCACCATCATCAAACTGGATGTCAGGCTGCCGATCACCAGAAAATAGGCAAGCTGGGTAAAGGCAGACTCGCTCCTACCCAGCGCCTTCACAGCCAGAAACTCAATGGCACAGACGAATCCGGCCGCCAGTCCAAGGAGATCACCGGGCTTGTCGAGGAGGCTCGCATTGGGCTGCACGACAATCACCATGCCGGCAAATCCAACCGCCAACGCCTTCCAGAGATTGGCAGAAATCCGTTGCTTGAGGACCAGCCAGGCCAGCAACGGTATGAACATGGGCGTCGTATTCAACAGGACATTGGCATTGACCAGATTCACCAGCTTGGCGGCAGCCATGAACAGCAGGAAGCCCCCCATGCCCATGCCGCCACGGAGCAGATGCAGGGGCAACACGGCGGTGGGCAGATCGCGACCGCCACGCACAACCAGCACCGGAATCAACAGGACCAGCGCCAGGACGAAGGTGAGCCAGGTGAACGTCAGCGCATCCATGTCGGCACCCACCGCCCGCGCGAAGGCGCTTTGGAGTGTGTTGGCAAAGAAAGCTGCCACCAGCAGGGCCGCTCCCTTCGCCACCGAAGCGGCGGCCTGCTCGTTCCCCCCCGGGTCTTGCAACAGACGGCCATCCATGGGACTGGATCCACATTGTTACCAACCAGACTAGAGATGGTGCCCATCGTTGTGGCGGCATGATCGGAGCCTGAAGATCATTACCGTGAAGGCGAACGACATGGCCCAGGACACCACGTCCTGGTGCTGAATTTTCAGATGCTGACGACATCAACCCGGTTGGGCCTGTTCGGTCGTCGTCACTAGGATGACCCTGTGAATGTCCCTCCCCATCCCTCTCCTGGCCCCACCCCGATGACCAGCTTCAACCCCCTGGCCGGCAAGGCCCTCTCCACCCTGCTCCAAGGCAAGGTCGCCATCGTCACCGGTGGCAACAGCGGTATCGGTAAATCCATCGTCGAGTATCTGGCGGAACTCGGTGCCAAAGTGGTGATCGATTACCGTTCCCATCCGGAGGCCACCGAGGAACTGGAGCGTGAAATCGGCGCCTACGGAGGCTGCAGCTTCGGCGTTCAGGCCGATGTGGGCAAGCTCGATGACCTGCAGCGTCTCGTCGATGCCACCGTAGCGAAATACGGCCGTCTCGATGTGATGGTCAACAACGCCGGCATCGAGACCCGCACGTCGATCCTTACCACCACACCGGACAACTTCGACAAGGTTCTGGATGTCAATCTGCGCGGTGTTTTCTTCGCCACCCAGTTCGCCGCCAAGCAGATGATTGCCCAGGGGGGTGGCGGCCGCATCATCAACATCTCCTCGGTGCACGAAGACTGGCCGATGCCCGATAACACCCCCTACTGCTGCGCCAAAGGCGGTGTGCGCATGCTCACCCGCACCGCGGCGCTCGAGCTGGCACCCCACGGCATCACGATCGTCAACGTCGGTCCCGGCGCCGTGGCCACGCCGATCAACGACTCCACCATGAACAATCCCGAGCTGCTGGCCAAGCTCAACGCCGCCATCCCCATGGGCCGCATGGCCCAGCCGGAGGAGATCGCCAAGGTGGTGGGTTTCTTGGCCAGCGACGCCGCCAGCTACATCACCGCCACCACGATCTTCGCCGATGGTGGCCTGATGCACAGCAGCCCCGGCCTCTGAACTGGGGGCCGGCGGGCGGGATCCACGGGGCCGGCGAATCAGGCCGCCGCCGGCTGCTCTGTGGCTTCGGAAGCGGAATCCTGCGTCCGTTCCGCCCGCTCCAGGCCCACCTCCACACCCATGTGCTGATCGATCCGGCCGGTGATCAGGAGGCTGGCCCGCCGCTGGGTGGCGATCATCCACAGCCACTTGGTCAGCAGGGTGAGGCGGTTCTCGTTGGCGGGCATGAAGGCCAGATGGGCCAGGCCCCAGAGCAGCCAGCCCAGGGCCCCGGTGAACTTGAGACCCCGAAGGTCGGCAACGGCGCAGCGGGGACCGATCACCGCCATACTGCCGAAGTCGAACCAGCGGAAGGGAGACTGCCGCTGACCGCCCAGCTGGGCCAGCAGATCCTGGGCCACCCAGCCGCCCATCTGCACCGCCGGTCCGGCCATGCCCGGCAGGGGCTTGCCATCGACCGTATGGGAATAGGAGCAGAGATCGCCCACCACCCGGATCTCGGGATGGCCGGCAATCGAGAAATCCGGCTCAACCTCCACCCGCCCGCCGCGATCGACCACACAACCGGTGCGGGCCGCCAGCAGTTTGCCGAGATGGGAGGCGCGCACCCCGGCACTCCAGCAGATGGTGGCCGCCTCCAGCACCCGCTCGCTGGGAGTTCCCGGCGCCGGAGCCTTGAAGGCCACGGTGAGGCGACCCGCTTCGATGCTCTGCACCCGGCCACCCAGCACCAGCTCGACGCCGCGGGCACGCAGATAATCGGCGGCCGCCTCCGACAACTCCGGATCCATGGCCCGCAGCAGCCGATCGCCAGGATCCACGAGCAGCACGCGGCAGAGCTCCGGATCCAGCTGGCGGAAATCACGTGCTGCCGCGTGGCGCATCAGCTCGTTGATCGATCCGGCCAGCTCGCAGCCGGAGGGGCCGCCTCCGACCACCACCACCGACTGCAGGAAGCGACAGCGTTCTCGATCCGGTGTCTGCTCGGCCTCCTCCAGGGCCGCCAGCACCCGGCGCCGGATCTCGTCGGCGTGCTCGAGGATCTTCATCGGTGGCGCCAGTTCGCGCCACTCCTCGTGGCCGAAGTAGGTGCTCCCCGAACCGGTGGCCAGGATCAGGCTGTCGTAGCGCAGGCGGCGATCGTTGAACACCACCTCCTGAGCGTTGGCGTCGAGATCGCTCACTTCACCAAGCAACACCTGGACATTGGCCGCCTTGGCCAGCAACAGCCGCAGCGGCGTGGCCACATCGGCCTCCGACACCAGGCCGGAGGCCACCTGATACAGCAGGGGCTGAAAAAGATTGAAATTTCGCTTATCCACCAGCGTGACCCGCACCGGCTGACCGGCGAGTCGATGGGCCGCCTTGAGGCCGGCGAAACCTCCACCCACGATCACCACATGGGGCCAGCTCTTCATCACTGCATCGCTGGGCTCGAGCTCAAGGAAGAAGCGTTCCTTCGCCATCGATGCAGGTCCGCAGGATGCCTGAAAGGTAGGGGCAATCTCCCGATCGGCAGGCGCTGCCCTGCCAGGATGCTGACTCCCTTACCCGACGGCTGCCCGTGTCGCTCTCCGCCCTGCAGGCCTTCCTCAGCAGCGCCGCCGCCGATGGTCAGCTGCGCCGGAAACTCCAGGCCGCCGCTGGTGTCGACGACATCGTGGCCCTGGCTGCCAGCCACGGCCACGACTTCAGTAAGGCCACCCTGCTCAAGGCCCATGCGGCCGCCATCGGCAGCGCCTCGGACCACAAGCTGGAAGCGATCAACAGCTGGGGCGACGCTCTCATGGAGACCTTCGGCGCCAGCGACAAAGACTGAGAAAGATGGCCCGTCAGGTCGGGATATCGCCACAAGCCTGTAGCAAAAAGTCACAGACCCAGGGCTGGTGCCGCGGGTTGGCCATGGTGAAGCTGCCTTCCGTGGCCTGTGCACGATGCAGCAACTGCTGCCAGCGCTGAATGATCACAACCTGCCCTGGATGGACACCCTCCATCCGATCGTGGTCCACTTCGTCATCGCCATGGCGGTGATCAGCGTGATCTTCGATCTGATCGGCGTTGTGATGCGGCGACCCAACCTCTTTGAAGTCAGCTTCTGGAACCTGTTGTTCGCCACGGGGGCCATCTTCGTGGCGATCATCTTCGGCCAGGTGGAAGCGGGCCTGGCCGATCCCTACGGCGGCTCGCGCACGATCCTCAACCTGCACAGCACCCTGGGCTGGTCGTTGGCGGGCATCCTCTCGGTGCTCACCGGCTGGCGTTACGTGCTGCGCAACCGGGACCCCGAGACGCTGCCCCTGCCCTTCCTGGCGGCGGGTGGGGTGCTGGCCGCGCTTGTGGCGGTGCAGGTCACCCTGGGCAACCAGCTGATCTGGATCTACGGCCTGCACACGGTGCCTGTGGTGGCCGCCGGCCGAGCCGGGCTGATCTGATGGCCTTCCCGCTGCCCCAGGCCGAGGCGCCGATCAACCAGCTGGGCGATTGGCTGGGCCCCAACGACCTGCCCTACAGCCTGCCGATCCATCCCAGTCTGGTTCATTTCACGATCGGTCTGTTCGTGATCGCCATCGCCTTCGACATCGTCGGCGCCCTGTATCCGATCGAAAAGCGGGTGTTCCGCTTCCTGGCCCTGCCGATCACCCGGGCCGGCTTCCATGACGTGGGCTGGTACAACCTGCTGGCCTGCTCCATCGTCAGCTTCTTCACCGTGGCAGCCGGCTTCTTCGAGATGTTGCTGGCGGTGCCGCTTCCCGGTGTCACCAGCAGCATCGGCCTCCAGAGCATGGAAACCATGCTCTGGCATGGCGTCGGTGGGGTGGCGATCCTGGTGGCGATCATCGCCATGACGGTCTGGCGCGGCTACCAGCGCTTTCTCTGGCGCCGCGACATGGGCCGGCAGGTGCAGTGGCTCTACCTGCTGGTGGGGCTCGGCCTGTTCCTGGTGATCGGCCTGCACGGCACCCTCGGTGCCGAACTGGCGGCCGAATTCGGCGTCCACATCACCGCCGACCAGCTCCTGGCCAGCGGAGCCGATCTGCGCACCGCCCTTCCCTAGGGCCCCCTCCCCATGACCTCCTCCTCCCCGCGTCGCCCCGGCCCCCTGGCCCTGGCCGCCCTGGCCATCTGGATCGGCCTGCTGGCCCTGATCAGTTATTGGGTGGCCGGCGAGTCCTATCACTGGCTGCCGGTGCAGGCCTCCAATGCCGCCCCGCTGGTGGATGGCCTGTTCAGCTTCGAAACCGGCATCGGCACCTTCGTGTTTCTGGGGGTGATCTCGGTGATGGGCTGGGTGGTGCTCGTGCACCGCGCCGAGAAGTACGACGAAAGCGATGCCGAACCGATCGAGGGCAACACCCGGCTGGAGGTGATCTGGACCGCCATCCCACTGGTGCTGGTGATGGCCATCGCCTGGTACGCCATCCAGATCAACACGGAACTGGGGGTGCTGGGGCCGATGGAGCACATCCATCTGCGCAATCCCCAGGAGCAGCAGGGCGGATACCCCGGGGACCGGCTGCCGGCGGAGCAGGTGGAGGTGATCGCCAGGCAATGGTCGTGGGAATTCCGCTACTCCGGCGAGCACGTCTCCAGCACGGAGCTGCACCTGGAGCTGGATCGGCCGATCACGTTCCGGCTGGTCTCCGAAGACGTGCTGCACGGCTTCTTCATCCCGGCCTTTCGCCTCAAGCAGGATGTGATCCCAGGCCGGGCGATCGATTTCAGCCTCACCCCCACCCGCCTGGGCCGCTACCGGCTGCGTGACTCCCAGTTCAGCGGCACCTGGTTCGCCGCCAACCAGGCCGACGTGGTGGTCGAAACCGCCGCGGACCACGCCGCCTGGCTGAAGCAGGCCGCCGCGGCCCCCCTGCAGAGCGGCCTCAGCGTGGCCTCCGACGAATACGCCGAGCGCCAGAGCAACCCGCGCGGCGGCTGGCCCACCGTGGTGCCGGCCCCGCCGCCCCAGGTGAATGTTCCCGGTTCCAGCACCCTTCCCCACGACGCCTGAGGCCATGACCAGCACAGCCCTTTCCCCCGAACCGCCCGCCTCCTGGCGGCGCTACTTAGGCTTAAGCACCGATGCCAAGGTGTTCGGCATCCAGTACATCGTGGTGGCCTTCTTCTTCTTCCTGGTGGGTGGCCTGTTGGCCATGATCATGCGG
>JBBQIH010000118.1:0-7831 GCA_038324725.1 Cyanobacteriota bacterium
GGCCGACCAGCTGGCCGATTTCACCCTTGCCCTGCTGCACCACTACGTAGCCCGTGGCAACCGGGTCCAGCGCAACAAGAGCCGCCTGATGTACCTGGTCGATGAGCTGGGTCTGAACGCCTACCGGGATGAGGTGGTGGAGGCCTATGGCGTTCTGGCCGGGGCGTCGGCAGCGGCCCCGCTCCCCCACGATGGCGCGCACCTGGTGGAGCGGGCTCCCCGGGACGGCCTGGGGGTGCAGGCCCAGAAGCAGGAGGGGCTGTTCTGGGCGGGCCTGCATGTGCCGATGGGACGGCTCGATGCCGAGACCATGCTCGAACTGGCCCGCCTGGCCCGCGACCACGGCAGTGGTGAGCTGCGTTTCACCGAAGCCCAGAACGCCCTGATCATCGACGTCCCAGCCGATCGCTTGGAGGCCCTGCGGGCGGAGCCCCTGCTGCAACGCTTCCGTCTGGAGCCCGGAGCGCTGCAGGCCGAGGCCGTGAGCTGCACGGGCAACCGCTACTGCAGCTTCGCCCTGATCCCCACCAAGAGCACGGCCCAGGCGGTGATCGACGAACTGGAGCGGCGGCTGGAGCTGCCCCATGCCGTGCGCACCCACTGGACTGGCTGCCCCAACGCCTGCGGCCAGCCCTACATGGGTCAGATCGGGCTGATGGGGGCCAAGGCGCGCCAGGACGGCCAGATGGTGGAGGCGGCCAAGATCTTCCTGGGTGGGGCCATGGACGGGGATCCGAAGCTGGCCGAGCTGCACGACAAGGGCGTTCCCCTCAGCGACCTCAGTGACGTGCTTGAAGAGCTGCTGGTGGAGCGTTTCGGCGCCCGGCGGCGGGCCACGCCCGCTTGAACCAGGGCAGCACGGTGGTGCGGCGGCCAGGGCCGCAGGCACCGGCTCTGCTTCCGGCGGCCGTCCAGGCCAGGTCCATGGCCGCCAGGGTCTGGCGGTCGTTCAGGTCGTGGCCGCCGTAAAGCAGCCGGATGATGCGCTCGGGGTCGATCTCCAGAGCGGCTGCTTCCTGCCAGAGCCGCTCCGCCCGGGGCCGGTCGGCCCGGGCGAACTGGGCTTCGGCCAGCTGGGCCACCAGGGTGAGCAGCAGCTGGCGCAACTTGCGATCGTTGGGGCTGGCCTCCCGGTCGGTGGCGGCGGAGCTTCTGATGGTGCCGGTGGTTGCGACCATGGAACACCTGCCTGCGTTGGGGCTGATTCGTTTGTAACCCGGCCGGGCGTACCCACCACGACACTCGTTTTAAACGTAGCAATGGCGACATTTTTCCCGTGTCCGATCTGAAGGCCGATGGGGCTGGTGACGGTTCTGCCGCCTGGCGCCCCCAGCAGCTGCCCGCCGCCGGAAGTGTTGAGCGCTGGCCCTGGCTGCAGCGCCTGCGTCGGGCGGAGGCCGTTGACCTGGAGCCGTGGCTGGAGGCTGTGGAGGCTGGCCGGCTGGTGCCCGCCGTCGATCTGCTGGCCGTGCTGGCCGAGCGGCTGGATGGTCAGGCTTCGGCCCGGATGCTGGCCTGGTGGCTGGGGCAACCCACGCCTGATCCGGCCCTGCTGGCCGTGATCGGCCGCGTCCGCCACTCCCGTTGCCGGGAGTTGCTCCTGAACGCGCTTGAGGCCGGCGACGTTGATGCCGCCACGGAACGCTGTGAGGCTTTGCTGCCCCTGCTGGGGCACCAGCGGGATCGCCGCGACTTCGCTCTGTTGCAGGACTGGGCCCTGGCCCCGCGGCCCCTGGGCCAGCGCAGGGCGGCGCTGGAGGGGCTGGCCCTGGGGCTGGCGGCCTGGCCGCCGCAGTCCCTGCGGCAGGTGCTGAGCGTCCTGGTGGGGGACCTTGATCCCGCGATGGCGGCCGCGGCGGTGGATCTGCTGGCCAGGCTGCCGGGGGGGCAGGCAGACCTGGGCGCCCTTGACCTGGGCCCGATGGCGCCGGCGCTGGCCCAGCGTGTGCGCCGGCGCCTGGCCGGAGGGGGGCCCCGCGCCTCGGGGGCGCGATCATGAGCCTGATTCATCTCTCCTGCGGCGAGGCCGATGTTCCGCCACCTGCTGGTGCCCGTCGACGGCTCCGAGCTCACTGACGGCACGATCCAGCAAGCTGTCAGCTTTGCCGGGGAGGCCGGGGCGGCTCTCACGTTCTTCCACGCCCTGGCCAACCTGGCCATGCCGCCCCACGCCGCCCTGTATGGCGATCCGGTGATGCTCGATCCGGCCGTGGTGGAGCAGTTCAGCCAGGCGGAGCGTGCCTTTGCCGACACCCTGCTGGCAGGGGCCCGGGCGGTTGCCGAGGCGGCCGGGGTGACCTGCCACACGGCTGTCAGCGACAACCCGGTGGTCTACGAGGCGATCATTGAGGCCGCCAGCCGCCACGGCTGCGACCTGATCGTCATGGCCTCCCATGGTCGCCGCGGACTTTCGGGTCTGCTGCTGGGCAGCGAGACCCAGCGGGTGCTGACCCACACCAGGCTGCCGGTGCTGGTTTACCGCAGCCCGGAGCCAGTGGTTCCGGCCTCCTGAAGTCGCCAGCGGCGCACCACCTCGGCGACGTCCCGGCCGTCGAGGTCGACCTGGGCATTGAGGCCCTGCATCGTGGTGGCGGAGATCCGGCCGGCAAGCGCTTCGATCACGGGCACCAGTTCCGGGCGCCGCCGCAAGGTGGCAGCGTTGAACACCGGCACCGCGTCATAGGGCGGGAAGTAGTGGCGGTCGTCCCGCAGCTGCAGCAGATCGAGGGCGGGGATCAGGCCGTTGGTGGTGTCGCCGGCGATCAGATCGACGCGACCCTCGGCCAGGGCCCGGTAGGTGAGGCCCAGATCCATGGCCACGGGCGGCTGGGCGAAGCGCAGGCCGTAGCGCCGGGCCAGGCCGGGGAAGCCGTCGGGCCGGTTGAGGAACTCGTAGCCGAAGCCCGCCCGCCAGCCGGGGGTGTGGGGGGCCGCCTCGCTGATCGTGGCGATCCCCAGCCGCCTGGCCTCGGCGCGGCGCACCAGGATCGCGAAGCTGTTCTCGAACCCCAGGGAGGGGAACACGGTGAGCCCGAAGCGTTCGCCGTAGAGCCTGCGCGTCTGCTCAAACACCCGCCGTGCCGGATCCGGCGTCTCCGGCGGAGGCGGCGACTGGTCCAGCAGGGTGGTCCAGGCGGTGCCGGTGTATTCCACGTAGCCGTCGATGCGGCCGCTGCGCACGGCGGCGTGGATCAGCCCGGTGCCCCCCAGGCCGAAGTCCCGCTGCACCTTCAACGGGGTGGCGGCCTCGATCTGCTGGGCCAGCAGTTCACCCAGGATCAGCTGCTCGGTGAAGCTCTTGCTGCCGATCCGCACCGTGCCTGTGCTGATGCCTGTGCCTGTACCGGCGGGCGGCAGCAGCCGCAGCGCCAGCACGGTCCCGAGGGCCAGGCCCGCCAGCAGCCAGGCGAGACGCAGCAGCCGCCGCCGGCCGCCATTGGCTCCCTTGGCCCGGGGCTGGGCCAGCCGCCGTTCCAGCAGCCCCAGGCCGCCATCGGCGAGCAGGGCGATGGCGGCGGCCGGCAGGGCCCCGGCCAGGATCAGGCCGTTGTTCACCGTGGCGATGCCCCGGAAGATGAACACCCCCAGGCCACCGGCGCCGATGGCGGCGGCGATCGTGGCCACCCCCACGCCGATCACCGTGGCGACCCGAAGGCCGGCCATCAGGGTGGGCAGGGCCAGGGGCAACTCCACCCGCAGCAGAACCTGGCGCCCGCTGAGTCCAAGGGCTTGCCCGGCCTGCTTCAGCCCTGGGGGCACCTGGGCCAGGCCGGTGACCAGGCCCCGCAGCAGGGGCAGCAGGGCGTACAGGGTGAGGGCCACGATCGCCGGTGTCGTGCCGATGCCCCCCAGCAGCGGCACGGTGAGCAACAGGCCGAAGATCGCCAGGCTCGGCACCGTCTGTACCGTGCTGGCCACCGCCAGCACCGGCCCGACCCAGCGGGGCCGGCGGCTGATCCACAGGCCCAGCGGCAGGCTGATCGCCAGGGCCAGGACGATGGCCGTGCCCACCAGCAGCAGGTGTTCACCGCTGCGCTGCAGGATCTCCCCGGCCAGGGCGCCGTCCCACCAGGCCGGCGGCCACGGGCCGGTCATGGCGCTGCGTCGGCCGGTGTCAGGGCCCGGGTGGCCCAGAACAGGGGCACACTCACACCGATCAGCAGCAGGGCCCAGCCGCTGTTGGCGGTGTCGTTGAGCAGGGCGCCCACCAGGAAGGCGATGGATCCCATCAGCACGATGGCGGTGCTCCACGGGTGGCCCCAGGCCTGGAACGGCCGTGGGCGCTCCGGCTCCCTCCGGCGCAGCACGAACAGGCAGACGATCCCCACCAGGTAGAGGCTGACGTAGAGGAACGCCGCCAGCCCGAGCAGGATGCTGAAGTCGCCGCAGAGCACCAGCAGGGCCGAGGCCAGGCTGGTGAGCACCAGGGCCACGGTGGGGGTGCCGCCCCGGTTGACCCGGTCGACCAGGGGGCTGAACAGCTTGTCGCGGCTGAGGCCGTAGAGGATGCGGGGGGCGCCCATGATCGAGGCGTTGATCAGGCCCGCCAGGGACACCAGGGCCAGCACGGTGATCGCCTGGCCGCCGAAGACACCGAACAGCAGGGCGGCCGCGTCCGCCACCGGCAGGCTGGACACGGCGATCACCTTGAGGGGCAGCACCCGCAGCAGGGCCAGGTTGAACAGGGTGTAGATGAGGATCACCGCCAGCACCCCGCCGATCAGGGAGCGGGGCAGGTCCTCCTGGGGTTCGCTGAACTCCTCGGAGAAGTAGATAGGGCTGTGCCAGCCGTCGTAGGTGGTGACGATCGCCTGCAGGGAGAACACCAGCGCCACCGCCAGGCCCGTCCAGCCCGCCGGGGTGGCCAGGGCCGTTGCAGGGGTGGGGATCGCCGCGCTGGCGGCGGCGCGGGTGTCGGGGCCGCCCAGCAGGAAGCAAGCCGCCACCACCACCAGGAAGGCGATCGCCTTGGCCAGGCTGAGCAGCTTCTGGCTGCCGCTGCCGGCCTCCACCCCCAGCAGCTGGATGCAGGTGAACAGGGCCACCACCGTCAGCCCCACCAGCTTCCCGGGCAGCTCCAGGCCCGGCAGCAGGAACACCGTGTACTCCCCGATGGTGATCGCCACCCAGGCGATGCCGGTGCAGTGGCCGATCCAGTCCATCCAGCCCACGCTGAAGCCTGTGGCATCGCCGAAGCAGCGCCGGGCGTAGACGTACCAGCCGCCGGCCAGGGGCAGGCTGGCCCCCAGCTCCGCTACGGCGATGGCGCCGAGCAGGGCATAGAGGCCGCCGGCCAGCCAGGCCGCCACCACCCAGGGGCCGCTGCCCATCTGGGCCGCCACCAGGCCGGGGGTGCGCAAAATGCCGGCGCCGATGGTGCCACCCACCGCGCCAGCGATGCCGAAGGTCACCCCCAGCACGTTGAGCAGGCGGCCCGGCGACTCCAGCTCCGGAGACACCGGATCGGGGGGAGCGGAGGGGGTCAGGAGGCGATCACCCGTTCCAGCAGCGCCTGGAGCTCCTCCAGTTCGTGGCGGCTCAGCAGCCAGTCGCCCTGCTGATCCTTGGTGACACGGGCCTCGATGATCCAGCCGTCCTCCGTGCGCGCGATGGCGAAATGGGGGGACTGGAAAGGGGCGACCATGGGCTGGCGGGAAAGAGGCGGTACCTCCTGCTTAGCCAGATCCGCCAGTAACGGCGGTGGACCCAGCTGCTCGAGCCGGAACGTGGCGCCGTAGCTGGGGGTGGGGTGCTGGGAATAGAAGCGGGCGGCTGCGGCCTCGCAGGGCCTGCAGCACCAGCGTCTGCAGCCAGTCAGGCGGGGTGCTCCAACCCAGGGCGGCGCAGGTCTGGCGATCCAGCAGGCCCAGCAGACCTCGCCGCAGGGCGGGGCGAAGGCGTCCCGCTCCACCCGCTCGTTCAGGGCCAGCAGCGCCTCAAGGCTGTCCGGCAGGTCTGCGATCCCCATCCGGTCGCCCACCCCGCACCAGAAGCGGAACAGGTGCTCCTGTTCCTCGGGCGTCAGCGGCCGCCAGCCGTAACGGTTCAGCCAGCGGGTCGGCTCGGCCACGAAGGTGGAGAGGACGTAGAGAAAATCGTCGTTGCTGATCGCGTAGTGGCCATGGATGCGGTTCATGCGCGTGATCACGGCGGCCCCGGCCGGGCTGTCCAGCCCATGGCGCAGCAGTTCGGCCACCATCAGCCCCGTGTCGTCGTAGCGCTTACGGGGCCGGCGCTCGAACTCCCCCGTGCGGGCCAGCAGGCCGGAGATGGAAGGTAGGCAGAAGGTCTTGAGCAGGGCCAGCTCCAGGGCCCGGGTGAGGTCCCAGGAAAACAGCTCCCCAGCCAGGCGATGGGCGGTGGCTTCGGCGGCCCGGAGGGTCACGGCGGCGTCTGAGGGGTCGGTGGGGGAGGCCATCGGTCTGGGGTCAGAAGCGCGAGCCGGGCTGCTGCAGGAACGCCTCTTCCTCGCTGCTGCTGGGCCGGCCGAGGGCCTGGTTGCGATGGGGGAAGCGACCGAAGCGGACGATCACGTCCAGGTGGCGGCGGGCGAACTCCGCGGTGCGGGCATCGGTGTGCTGCTTGAACAGGGGCAGGCCCAGCTCCTGGAGGGCCAGATCCTCGCTGTGCATCAGGGGCATCAGCCAGAACGGCCGCCGTTCTGGGGCCGGCTCCGTTGCCACCCAGCCGGCTTCCAGGGCCCGCAGCGTCAGGGCCTGGGCCTGGGTATCACCGGCGAAGGCGCGGGCCTCGTCGCGCCAGATCTGACGAGGGAACTGGTCGAGCACCAGCAGCAGGGCGAGGGCCTCCGGGGCGGTCTCGCTCCAGGCGACCAGGCCGCCGCCCAGGGCCTGTTCGGTGAGCTCCGCGAACCGTTCCCGCACGGCCTGGTCGCCTTCGGCACCGGGTCTGAACCAGGCGGAGGGGGGAACCTCATCGAACCAGAAATGCAGCACCTCCTCTGGGGTCGGCATGGCTCAGACGAGGAATCGGGACAGAAGTAAGGGAAGCACCATCAGCACCAGAGCCACGGCCACCAGGGCGGTCAGGTTGCTGAAGCCGAAGGGGATCACCACCAGCAGCACCCCACAGCCCAGGCACACGGCATGGGCCTGCTTCTTGCCGTACAGCATGTAGCCCAGTCCGACCGACCCGTACAACAGCGCCAGCAGCAGGCGGAGGCTGGGATCGCTGCGCATGGATCCTGGCCCGGAGCGGCGGACGCCCCCATGCTGGGGCTCCCATCGGCTCCTGCCCACCCATGACCCACCTGGTTGTGTTGCAGCACCTGGAGCGGGAAGGCCCGGGCCGCTTTGCCGAGGAGGCCAGACGTCGGGGCTGGGCGGTGACGGTGTGTCGGCCCGACCGGGGGGAGGCTCTACCCCGACTTGGCCCCGACCAGGCTCTGCTGGTGCTGGGCGGACCCATGGGGGTGGCTGACATCGGCTCGCCGTCGTTCCCCTGGCTGGCGGGGGAGGTGGCGTTGCTGCGGGAGTGCCTGGCCTGCGAGCGTCCGGTGATCGGCCTGTGCCTGGGGGCCCAGCTGCTGGCCGTCGCCGCCGGGGGCCAGGTGGCGCCGTTGATGGCGGAGGAGCCCCCCGTGCGGGCCTACGAGGTGGGCTGGGGCCCGGTGGTCTGGACTCGGCCGCAGGGGGAGGAAGCGGTGCTCGCCGGGCTCGAGGACACCATGCCGGTGCTGCACTGGCATGGGGACCGGATCCAGCTGCCGGTCGCGGCCACCTTGCTGGGGTCCACGCCCCTGTGTGCCGAGCAGTTGTTCCGGATCGGCCACCACGCCCATGGACTCCAGTTCCACGCGGAGGTGACGCAG
>JBBQIH010000119.1:0-7815 GCA_038324725.1 Cyanobacteriota bacterium
CCGCATCAGCGCCGGCAGGTCGGCCCCCATGGCACCATCCACCCGGTCGAACAGCAGCCAGCTGAAGCCATCGACCTCTCCCCGCACCGAGCCATCGGCCAGGCGCAGGCTGCGGTCCCGGTACCAGAGCTGGTCGGGATACAGAAGCATCTCGAAATCGGCGCAGACCTCACCGTCCTGCGGATGCCGGTAGCGGCAGGCGCCGGGATCCATACGGGCGCGGAAACGGCCGCGGGCCGGCTCCGCCTCGAAGAACAGATCACAGCCTGGATGGCGTTCGAAGGCCTCCGGCCCCAGGGTCTGCACCTGGGCCGCGTCCCGCGCCGGGCGGTCGTAGGTGGGCCCGCCCCTGAAGAACAGCTGCTCGGCCCGGACCGCGCCGCGCTGCGGATCCACCCGCAGCCGCACGACCCGCTGGCGGTGCGCCAACTGTGGGGCGCTGGCGCGGAACTCCTGGAAATAGAGCACCCGCTCCCCCAGCTGGGGTATCGCCAGCCGCTCCACGACCAGGGTGCGCAGCTCCCGGGTGAGCTCGGGGGCCACCGGGCCGCCCCTGGCCAGGGTGGCGGCCACCTGGCGCTGGTTGTGGAAGGCCCCCTGCCAGTGACAGGTGATCGTCTCGAGCTGGGCGGCGCTGTCCATGGCTGGCCTCAGGTCCCGCGGGCCGCCAGCACCGCGCTGGCGATGGTGAGATCGAAGCGGGTGGTGAGCTTGATGTTGGACGGCGGCGCCTCCAGCACCCGCACCGGCAGCCCCAGCCGCTCATAGAGCGCCGCATCGTCGGTGACGCTCCAGCCCTCGCGCTCCGCCCGCCCGTGGGCCTCCCGCAGCTGGGCCACCCCGAAGCCCTGGGGCGTCTGGGCCGCCCAGAGGCCGCTGCGTTCGGGGGTGGCGGTGATCAGGCCCCGGCCATCCACCTGCTTGATGGTGTCGGTGACGGGGGTGGCGGCGATGATGCCGGCTCCTTCGGCCATGGCCTGCCTCAGGGCCGTGGCGCAGCGCTCCAGCAGCTCCGGTTCCGCCAGACAGCGGGCGCCGTCGTGGATCAGCACCGCTTCGGCAGCGGCGGGCAGGGCCTCCAGGCCGCGTCGCACCGACTCCTGGCGGGTGTCGCCGCCGACGATCCAGGCCACCGGTTCGGCCAGGGAGCGGCGGGGCTCGGCGGCGGCCAGGATCGCCCCGATCGCCGCCTCATCCTCCGGCCGGCCCATCACCCCGATCCAGCGGATCGCCCCGCAAGCCAGGGCGGCATCAAGGGTCCAGGCCAGGACGGGGCGGCCAGCCAGGGGGAGCAACAGCTTGTTGGTGGCGGCGCCCATGCGGCGCCCGCTGCCGGCGGCGGCGATCAGCAAATGCACAAGCGATGGGCCGCCCGGGCGGAACACTGGAATCTCCTCCATACAATCAGGCCGCCAGGCCCGCCCGACCCAACGCCCGATGCGCGCACTGTTTCTGATCCCGGGCGATGGCGCCAGCCAGTTGCAGGCGCTCCCCGCTGTGGCGGCCACCGCCGAGCAACTCCACTTCCAGATTCAGGTGGCCTGCCATCCGTCGCTGATGGCCCTCTGGAAACTGCTGCCGGCGGTGGAGAAGGTGCTCCCCTTCAACTTCGGTGACGCCACCCTGGCCGACTGGGCGAACCTGCTCGGTTGCGTGCGCGAGCCCGATTTTCAGGCCTGCATCAACCTGGCCAGTGGCCGTCAGGTGGATCTGATGCTCTCGATGAGTCACATCCCCAACCGCATGGCGGCCGGGGGCTTCTCCGCCACCGAGACGGTGCAGGTGCCCCAGGGTCTCTGGCCCGCCCAGGCCCTGGAGGCCTACCTGCGGCCGATCGGGGTGAACCTCGATGCCTCCGCCTTCCGCCTCAGCCTGTCGAAGGGCGCCCTCGACGAAGCGGTCGCCACGTTGCCGCCGGGCGACGGGCCGATGCTGCTGCTGGCCCCCTGCGGCGGCCCGGACGACTGGCCTGCCGCGGCCTGGCAGGAGCTGCCCGGCCGCATCGCCACCACCCTCCCCGGCTTGCGCTCCCTGCAGGTGCCGCCGGAGTCTTCGGCCCACCTGCCCGACCGGGCCGCCCTGGTGGCCGCCAGCGATGTGGTGCTGGCCAGCGATCCGGTGACCATCGAACTGGCCCTGCTCAGCGGCACGCCGGTGGTGGCCCTGGGTCGCAGGGGCGACAGCCTGCCGGCCCGCAGCGGAGTACAAGGGCTGGGTTCCCCCGGCCACCTGCTTGACCTCCCCTCCAGCGACGTTCTCAAGGCCCTCGGCCTGGGCTGAGCGGCGCCCATGAGCCGGCTGTGGTTCGCCCGCAGGAATCGCCCCCCCTCGGCCAGGGTGCGCCGTCCCTGGATCACCCCCCTGATCGCCCTGATCCTGGTGGTCAACGCCAGCGCGATCGGCTACCGGATCACCGAAGGCTGGGACTGGGGAGATTGCTACTGGATGGTGGCGATCACGATCGCCACCATCGGCTACGGCGAGGTCCATCCCCTCTCCCCGGCCGGACGGATCATCACCGTGTTCTCGATTGCCGGGGGGCTCGTGGTGGTGCAGCTCACCATCCAGAACCTGGTGGGACTCTCCGATACCGGCTATTTCCGGCGCCTGCGGGAGCGCCGTTTCCGCACCTGGGTCCAAAGCATGAACAACCACGTGATTCTCTGCGGCTACGGCCGCATCGGCCAGGAGATCGCCGACCAGCTGATCCGGGAAAAGGTTCCCCTGTTGGTGGTGGAACTCGACCAGGCCTGCCGGGATGAGGCGGAGGAGCGGGGGCTGCCGGTGCTGTTCGCCGACGCCACCCTCGATGAGACCCTGCTGGAGGCGGGCATTCACCACTGCCGCAGCCTGGTGGCGGCCCTGCCCAGCAACGCAGCCAACCTCTACGTGGTGCTGAGCGCCCGGGGACTGGCCCCCCGTTGCCGTCTGATCGCCCGCTCCGACAGCGCCGAGGCAGGGCGCAAGCTGCGTCTGGCCGGCGCCGACCAGGTGGTGAGCCCGTATGTGGCGGGGGGCCGGGTGATGGCGGCCACCGCCCTGCGGCCGCTCGCCGTCGATTTCATGGAGCTGCTGGCCGGCTCCGACTGCGAGGTGGAGGAGTTCCAGCTCAGCGACGACAGCTCCCGGCTGGGGGAGCTGCAGGGCCGCAGCCTGGCGGAGATGCAGTTCGGACGCCGCAGCGGCGCCCAGGTGCTGGCCATCCGCACCCCGGCCCCCACCGTGGTCAATCCTTACTCCTACCGGGGAACCACCTACGGCACCCCGGAGGCCACCCTGGTCACCAACCCCGGCGGCGACATCCGCCTGGAAGCCGGCCAGCTGCTGGTGGTGATGGGCAGCAAGGAGCAACTGCAACGGTTCGCCGAGGTGCTCGGTCCGGCCCTGGAGAGTTCCGACCTGATGGCCGACTGAGGCGAGCGGGACGGGACGCCGCCAGGCATACGATCGCCACACCCTGCACCCGCCGCCATGTCCAGTGCCGCTCCCCTCTCCGGCCAGGTCGCCCTGGTGACAGGAGCCAGCCGGGGGATCGGCCGGGCCATCGCCGAGTCCCTGGCGCTGGCCGGAGCCATGGTGGTGGTGAACTACGCCCGCTCGCCCGAAGCGGCCGAAGCGGTGGTGGCGGCGGTCACCGCCGCCGGGGGCAAGGCCTGGAGCCACCAGGCGGATGTGGCCGACGAGGGGGCCGTGGAGGCGATGGTGAAGGCGGTGCTGGAGAAGGAAGGGCGTCTCGATGTGCTGGTCAACAACGCCGGCATCACCCGTGACGGCCTGCTGATGCGGATGAAGACCGCCGACTGGCAGAGCGTGATCGACCTCAACCTGACCGGTGTGTTCCTCTGCACCCGCGCCGTCTGCCGCAGCATGCTCAAGGCCCGCCGCGGCCGCATCATCAACATCACCTCGGTGGTGGCCCTGATGGGCAACCCTGGCCAGGCCAACTACAGCGCCGCCAAGGCCGGCGTCATCGGCCTCACCCGCAGCACCGCCGCCGAATTCGCCAGCCGCGGCATCACGGTGAACGCCGTGGCCCCCGGATTCATCGACAGCGACATGACCAAGGATCTGGACAAGGAGCCGATCCTCGCGGCCATCCCCCTCGGCCGCATGGGCCAGCCCGGGGAGGTCGCCGGTGCGGTGCGTTTCCTGGCGGCCGATCCGGCGGCGGCCTACATCACCGGGCAGGTGCTGCAGGTCGACGGCGGCATGGTGATGCGCTGATCAGGATTCGGGTGCCAGGGGCTGGGCGAGGTCTTCCCGCAGCTTGCGGATGCGCTGCAGCAAGCGCAGGCGCCGGCTGCGGGCCGTGAGGGTGAGGAACAGCCGGATCGGCACATAGACCAGGGCCATCAGCAGGCCGAGGGTGGCGATCAGCAGGAACACCATGCCATCGGCGGTGGTGCTGGGTACCAGGACCGATTCGGTGGCCGCGCTGTCGAGGGTCTGCTGCAGCAGGTCTTCCATGGAGTGAAGGTACCTCCTGCGGCGGGGGGCCGCAGCCTTCCCGGAACGGGACATTCGGCTTTCCCCACCGAGGGACGGATGCCACCGGCGGGGTCGCCGTGGGACGCTGCGAAAGCTGCTCTTAACACCGTCGATGGCCAAACTGATCCAGTTCGCCGATGCCTCCCGCGACTCGCTGGAGCGGGGCGTCAATGCCCTGGTCGATGCGGTGAAGGTCACCATCGGTCCGAAGGGTCGCAACGTGGTGCTGGAGAAGAAATTCGGCGCCCCCGACATCGTCAACGACGGCGTCACCATCGCCAAGGAGATCGAACTCGAGGATCCATTCGAGAACCTGGGCGCCAAGCTGATCCAGCAGGTGGCCTCGAAAACCAAGGACACTGCCGGCGACGGCACCACCACCGCCGCTGTCCTGGCCCAGTCCCTGGTGCATGAGGGCCTGCGCAACGTCGCCGCCGGTGCCAGCCCCATCGCCCTCAAGCGCGGCATGGAGCAGGCCACGGCCCTGGTGGTGGCCGGCATCGCCGCCCGCTCCCGCGCCGTGGCGGGGGACGCCATCCGCCAGGTGGCGACGGTGAGCTCCGGAAACGACGAGGAAATCGGCCGCATGATCGCCGAAGCGGTCGAGCGGGTGAGCGCCGATGGTGTGATCACCGTGGAGGAATCGAAGTCCCTGGCCACCGAACTGGAGGTGACCGAAGGCATGGCCTTCGATCGCGGTTACTCCTCGCCCTACTTCGTGACCGATCAGGACCGGCGCGAATGCGCCTTTGAGAATCCCCTGCTGCTGATCACCGATCGCAAGATCAGCACCGTGCTCGACCTGGTGCCCGTGCTGGAGGCTGTCTCCAGGAGCGGCCGGCCCCTGGTGATCCTGGCCGAGGAGGTGGAGGGCGAGGCCCTGGCCACCCTGGTGGTGAACAAGACCCGGGGCGTGCTCCAGGTGGCCGCCGTGCGGGCACCTGGCTTCGGTGATCGCCGCAAGGCCATGCTCGAGGACATCGCCATCCTCACCGGCGCCACGGTGATCAGCGAGGACAGGGCCATGACGCTGGACAAGGCCACCCTGGCCGACCTGGGCCATGCCCACCGCATCACGATCAGCAAGGACGAGACCACGATCGTGGCCGCCGACGACCAGCGCACCGCCGTGACCGATCGGGTGGCCTCGATCAAACGGGAGCTGGAGGCCACCGATTCCGACTATGACCGCGAGAAGCTCAACGAGCGCATCGCCAAGCTGGCCGGCGGTGTCGCCGTGATCAAGGTGGGCGCCCCCACCGAGACCGAACTCCGCAACCGCAAGCTGCGCATCGAAGATGCCCTCAACGCCACCCGGGCCGCCATCGATGAAGGCATTGTCGGCGGCGGCGGCAGCACCCTGATCCAGCTCACCGAAGAACTGGGAGCCCTGGCCAGCCGCTGCGACGGCGACATCCGCACGGGGGTGGAAATCGTGCAGCGGGCCCTGGCGGCACCGGCTCGCCAGATCGCCATCAATTCCGGCGCCAATGGCGACCTGGTGGTGCAGCAGATGCTCAGCCAGGGCAAGGGGTACAACGCCCTCACCGACAGCTACGAAGATCTGCTGGACGCCGGCATCGTGGATGCCGCCAAGGTGGTGCGGCTGGCCCTGCAGGATGCGGTCTCGATCGCCTCGCTGCTGATCACCACCGAGGCGGTGATCGCCGACAAGCCGGAACCCGCCGCTCCGCCCGCCGGGGATGGCGGCATGGGTGGAATGGGAGGCATGGGCGGGATGGGTGGCATGGGCATGCCCGGCATGATGTGAGCCCCCAGAGGATCTGGATGGGGCCGGTGGAGCCGAGGCTCAACCGGCCATGGCCCGCACATAGCCGGCCACCTGCAGGTCCACGCCGGTGATCGCCGTTCCCACCACGACGGCATCGGCGCCACCTTCCAGGGCGCGGCAAGCGTCCTGCTTGGTGGCGATGCCCCCTTCACAGATCAGCGCCACCGCCTCAGGAAGCTCGCGCCGCAACGGGCCTAGCAGGTCCCAGGCCGCGGGCGCCTGCGCGGCGGTGGCCTCGGTGTAGCCGTAGAGGGTGGTGCCCACCCACTGACAACCCAGGGCCGCCGCCCGCAGCCCATTCGCCACGCTGTCCACATCCGCCATCAGCGGAGCGCCCAGATCCTGGCGTGCTCGCCTGATCAGGGCTTCCAGCTCCTGGCCCTCAGGCCGGGGACGGTCGGTGGCATCGAGGGCCACCACATCGGCTCCGGCCGCCCAGACGGCGCGGATCTCCTCCCAGCCGGGGGTGATGTACACGGAGCTGTCGGGGAAAGTGCGCTTCCAGAGGCCCACGATCAGGGCCTTGGGGCAGCGGCGCCGCACCGCGCCAATGTGCTCCGGACTCTCGAGCCGTACCCCGGCGGCCCCTTGGCGCAGGCTGGCCTCGGCCATCGCGGCGATCACGGCCGGATCGCGCAGGGGCGAACCCTCCGGTGCCTGCACCGAGACGATCAGGCGACCGTTCAGTTCGGCGCGTTCAGGCAGGGGAACAGATGACACCATCAAAAGCGGCAGGGGGAGATCAGCTGGCGCGGCGATGCTGGGGAGAGCCGGAGAGCCAGGAGCGCAGGTCGGCCAGGGTGGAGGGTGCTGGGGCCGGGGGCGTGCCCGGGGGCAGGACGCTGAGGCGGGAGGCCTCGGGGAGGGACGTGGGGAAGGGCGCCGGCTCAGGCGCCAGCTCGGAGACCAGCGCGGGGGTGGCCGGGGCTTCCTCGGCGAACACCGGCGCGGTCGAGAAGGCGGCCTCGAGGGCCGCGAAAGCATCGTCCACCCTGGCGGCAGCAGGACCGGGGACAGGGGGAACGCCGGTGGGAGCGGCGGTCTGAGCGGCGGTGGGGGCCCCTGCCGCTCCTTCCAGTTGCTGACGGAGCCAGTCGCCGGCCCCTAGGCCCTGCTGGGCAATCAGGTTGTCGGTTCGGAACCGCTCAAGGGAACCGACCCCATGGCGATGGGCCCACTGCCGGGTCAGACGGGCCGTGGTGGTGGCATCCCTGCGGTGGACGGCCTCAAGAAGCAGGCTGGAGAGCTCGGGCCGGGAGGGGGGCAGGGGCACGGAAGGGGCGTCAGGTGAGCTTGCGATCCAGCATCGGGCGGATCAACAGGAACAGACCCGCGGCCAGGCCCGCCAGGATGGCGAGGCAGCTGGCCGCATTGAGGGACCCGTAGGGCGCCACCAGCACCACGTCGGTGAGGCGGAACGACCCCGCGTAGGCGGCGCGAATCGGTTCAATCGCGAAGGTAAGGGGATTCAGGGCCGCCAGCCAGCCCAACCAGGGGGGCATGAAAGAAATCGGTGCCAAGGCGGTGCTGGCAAA
>JBBQIH010000120.1:0-7808 GCA_038324725.1 Cyanobacteriota bacterium
GCACCACCATGCGGGTCTCCCTGGGGGAACTGGCCGGTGGCAAGCGGGTGCGCTTGCAGCTGGTGGAGGAATCCCCCGACCAGCTGGAGCCGCCCCCACTGCCCTGACGCCTGCTGCCCTGAGCTGGCAGCCACCACACCTGGTGGGAGCTAGGGTCTGGCGGTACCAGCGCTGGAGTCAGCTTGGGGTCTGATCCCCTCGGCGAGAGCCTGCGGCGCCATTTCGGCTGGGAGAGCTTCCGGCCCGGGCAGCGGCCGGTGGTGGAGGCGTTGCTCTCTGGCCGCGACTGCCTGGCGGTGTTGCCCACTGGAGCGGGCAAGTCGCTCTGCTTCCAGCTCCCCGCCCTTGTCCGGGACGGCCTGGTGGTGGTGATCTCACCCCTGGTGGCCCTGATGCAGGACCAGGTGAGCCAGCTCCAGGCCCGTGGCATCCCGGCGGCCTGCCTGCATCGGGGGCTGGAGCTGGGCGAGCGGCGCCAGCTGCAGCAGCGCCTGGCGGCCAACCGTCTGCGGCTGCTTTATCTGGCGCCCGAGAGGGCCCAGGCGGAGGCCACCCGTCAGTTGCTTGAGGAGGCCCTCGAAACCGGCCGGCTGGTGGCCCTGGCGGTGGATGAGGCTCATTGCATCAGCGCCTGGGGCCATGATTTCCGCCCCGACTACCGCCGGCTTGGGCAGCTGCGGGCGCTGTGCCCGGGAGTGCCGCTGGTGGCCCTGAGCGCCACCGCGGCGCCCCAGGTGCGGGCCGACATCATCCGCCTGCTGCAACTGCGGCGGCCCCTGGTGCAGGTGCGCTCGGCCCGCCGCTCCAACCTCTCCTACACCATGCGGCGGCGGCCGGCGGCCCCCCTCGCCGAGGTGGTGGCGGCGATCGGCCAGGCCAGTGGGGCGGTGCTCATCTACGCCCGCACACGTCGCTCGGTGGAGCAGTGGGCCACGCGCCTGACGGCGGCCGGGGTGGAAGCGATCGCTTATCACGCCGGCATGGACCCCGAGAGCCGCCAGCTGGCCCTGCGCCATTTCCAGGAGCATCCCTCACCGGTGCTGGTGGCCACCGTCGCCTTCGGCATGGGAGTTGACCGGCCCGATGTGGGGCTGGTGCTGCACCTCGACCTGCCCGCCAGTGCCGAGGGCTATCTGCAGGAATCGGGGCGGGCCGGCCGCGATGGCCAGCCCGCCCGTTGCCTGGTGCTCTTTGATCCCGCCGACCGCACCAGCCTCGGCTGGGCGATGCGCTCCGCCGGCCAGCAGCTGCCGCCGGACCAGCGGCTGCTGGAGCGCCACAGGCTCGAATTGGCCCAGCAGCAGCTGCGGCGCATCGAAGCGGTGGCCGAAGGCGAGGGGTGCCGGGAGCAGGCCCTGCTGCTGGCGGTGGGGGAGCTCTCTCCCCCCTGTGGCCGTTGCGACAACTGCCAGTCGACACCACGCGCCAACGACTGGGCCCACCAGGCCGCCGTGCTGCTCTCGGCTGTGGAGGAGCGCAGCGGCCGCGACCTGCGCAGCCTGGCCGAGGACCTGGCCGGTGGCCACGCCAGTGAGGAACCCTCCTGGGCCTGGCTGGCCCGCCGCCTGGTGCAGGAGGAGCTGATCAGCGAGAGTGATGACGGTGCCCAGCGCCTGTACCTGCGGCCGGTGGGCCGTAGCTACCTGAAGGACCCCTGGCCCCTGCGCTGGTCGGCCTGAGGGGAGGCTTCGGGCTCCCCTTCAGCTGGTCCGCGACTTGCAGAGGTCGGCGACCAGTTGCTGCTCGAAATCGGCCTGGGGATCATCCCAGCTTTTCCACTGGCCCGCCTGGCTGGTGGCATTGAGCTTGCGGGCACTGCAGTTGACGGCCAGGTAAAGCGACTCCCCCTGGGAATTGAGGGTCGGCGCCACCATGCTGCCGCCCATGGGCTGCCAGTTGGCCCAGTCCACCTGCAGGGGGCCATAGTTGCGCCAATCGGGCTTGCCGGGGGTGGCCGTGGTGGCCGGCCGGGGGGCTGCCGCCACCACGGCAGGCTGGGGTTTTGCGGCCGGTGCTGGGGTGGCACGGGCGACGCTGGGGGCCGGCTGGCTGGCGGGAGTTGGTCGGGCCGCCGGCTTGGCCGCCGCCGGTGCTGGCTTGGCGGCTGGTTTGGCGGCAGGAGTGGGCTTAGCGGCAGCAGCGGGTCTGGCGGCCGGCTTCACGCTCGGGGCGGCAGCCGGTTTGAGCCGCAGGCGGGTGCCGGACTCGACGAAGTTGGGATTGCTGATGCGGTTGATCGCGATCAACTGCTGCATGGGGACGCCGTAGCCGTCGGCGATCTGCGACAGGCTTTCGCCGCTGCGGACCACATGCTCGGAGGCCTTGCGGTTGAAGCCGGAGGCTGGGCTGGCGCCGCGGGAGGTGGACGGCACCACCAGCTTCTGGCCGGCTTCGATGTGGTCGGCCTTGCTGAGACCGTTGAGCTGCATCAGGCGGCTGACGGTGATGCCGTGGCGGTCGGCGATTTCGGAGAGCGTCTCCCCCGGGGCCACCGTGAGGTTGCCGCCGGCCGCCCGGGGGCGAACGGCGCCGCCCGGCAAGGTCAGGGTCCGGCCTGCTTCGACCAGATCGGGATCGCTGATTCCATTCACCTTCATCAGCGTGGACACGCTCACCCTGTGGCGGGCCGCGATGTCGGAGAGGGTCTCACCGGGCTTGACGGTGACCTGGGCGGCCAGAGCCGGCAGCGGCAACACCACGGCTAGAGCCAAGGCGAAGAGGGGGCGGCGCATGGGCACTAGGGATAGCTGCTCGCACGTTAAGGTCCAACTCCCTGCCCGCCCAGCCCCCCCCTGACGATTGGCGGATGCTGGTCCTCAGCCCATCAGGCGCCGTATCAGGCCGAGCTTGCCGGCGTAGGGGGGATAGCGGATCGGGGGATCGGGCCATAACGGCCGGCTGATCACACCGCGCTGGTGGGAGAAGGTGAGGAAGCCAGCTTCCCCGTGGTAGGCCCCCATGCCGCTGGGTCCGATGCCGCCGAAGGGCAGGCTGGCCATGCCCCCCTGGATCACCACGTCGTTGAGCACGACGCTGCCGGAACTGGTGCCCGCCAGCACCCGTTCCCGCTCCGCTGCGCCGCCGCCGAACAGGTAGAGGGCCAGGGGCTTGGGGCTTCGGCGCACCAGCGCCAGGGCTTCCTCCAGGTCGCGCACCGCCAGCAGCGGCAGGATCGGGGCGAACAGCTCCTCCTGCATCAGCGGGTCGCTGTGGGGCTCGTTCACCGCCACCAGGGTGGGTTCGATCTTCCGATTGGCTGCATCGGAGCGACCGCCCAGCAGCACCTGGCCCCTGTCCCTGGCCTGGGCCAGAAGCGCTTCGAGGCGTTCGAGGCGCCCGGCACCCACGATCTGCCCCAGGTCAGGGCTGGCGAGGGGATCCTGGCCGTAGAGAGCGTGCACTTGCCCATGGAAGGCTGCCACCAAGGCGTCCCGCACCCCTGGCACCACCAGCACGTGGTTGGGCGCGAGGCAGGTCTGGCCGGCGTTGAGGCAGCGCCCCCACAGCAGCCGCCGGGACGTGATGGCCGGATCCGCGCCGTCCAGCACGATCGCCGGGTTCTGCCCCCCCAGCTCCAGGGTGACGGGGGTGAGATGGCGGGCGGCGGCGGCCATCACCAGCCGTCCCACCCGCTCACCACCGGTGTAAAGGATGTGGTCGAAGCGTTCCTCCTCCAGCAACCGGTTGGCCACGGCCCCATCGCCGCAGACCACCTGGACCACCTCGGGGGGGAAGTGCCTGTCCAGCAACTCGGCCAGAAGGGCCGCCGAAGCCGGGCTCTGCTCGGAGGGTTTGAGCACGGCGGTGTTGCCGGCGGCCACGGCATGCAGCAGGGGGTGGAGGCAGAGATCGAAGGGGTAGTTCCAGGCGCCGATGATCAGAACGCAGCCCAGGGGCTCGGCCCGCACCGCCCCCTGGCCAGGCCAGGCCCACAGCGGCAGCGAGCGTCGGCGGGGACGCATCCAGCCGGCCAGGTGACGCCGGGTGTGGCGCAGCTCCTGGTGCAGACCCGCCAGCTCAAAACTGGCCTCCACCTCAGGACGACCCAGATCGGTGGCGAGGGCCTCCACCATCCGCTGGGCCGCCGACTCCAGCAGGCGATCGAGGCGCTGGAGTTGCTCCAGCCGCCAGGCCAGGGGGCGGCTGGCGCCCCCCTCCACCAGCTGCCGCATGGCCGCCACCGGCAGGGGCAGGAGTGAGGGGCTGGTGTCTGGGCTGATGGAAGCGGCCGGAGTGGTCATGGCTTGGGCCCTTTCCACCCAGGCTGGCAAACTCCGCCCCCGGCGCGTCCGGGGCTGTTCAGCCGCTGCCGCAGCCGGCCAGGAACACCGCCCGCCTGAGGTTGTCGATCCTGGGCGAACCGGGTCCTTCGAAGGCGTAGAGCAGGGCCAGCCCCAGGCTGATGTCGTCGCGATCGAACGCCAACTGAATCGCGGCCCACCAGGCGACGGGATCGCTTCCTAGGCGGTCCAGATCCTTCTGGGCCCGGTCCATCCGGCTTGCAGGATCCCCCTCCAGCACGATGAGGGCGAAATCGTCGGCCTGAACGCCCTGGGGCCGCAGCATCAGCACCAGCCGCTGACCCGGGCGCATCGGGGCCAGGGGCCAGGGGATCGGGCCCTCAATGGGTTCCCCCGGCAAGGCACGCCGCTGCCACAGCAGCTCGCCCTCCCGTTCGATCCTGACCTCCTCCAGGAGTTCGGTGCTGAGGATCGTGGGCGACGCGATGGCCACGGCCGCCACCGCTTCCCCCTCGGCGTTGAGCGCGAGCCTGGGGGTGAGCACGCAGACCGTGGTGGCCCGAAGCGGGGCTCCGCAGGAGACCAGGCCCAGACCGAGGCCGATCGCCAGGCAGGTCCGGCGGACGGCGGACAACAACGGATGACCGGAGCACGGGGCCTCTGACGCTAACGGCCGCCGCCGCTCACCCGGCCAGGGTCATCAGGTTCAGCCCATGCAGCCCCTCGACCAGCAGGTAGGCCCCCAGCACCAGGGCCAGCACACCCACGAGCCACTCGGCCTTGTGCTGCAGCCAGTCCTCAAGACGCGTGATCGGCTCGCGGATCGCCCCGCCGCTCACCAGCCAGGCCAGTGGAGGCAGGAGCAGCAGGGAGCTGGCCATCAGGGTGAACAGCCCCGTCACCTCGGCGTCGGCGGTGAGGCCGGGGTCGTTGAGCAGCAACAGGCCGGCTTCTTTGAGATAAAAGACCAGATTCTCCGGAGTCAGCAGGGCGCTGGTGGCACCGATCAGGACCAGGGTGAAGGTGCTGAAGTCGGGCAGCTGGTTCATCAGCCGCAGGGCCATGCCCTCTTCGCCGATGTTGGCCTGGGGAGTCAGCTGATAGAGCCCCAGGCCCACCAGAGCGCCGGCCCCGAGCAGGTCGATCAGCACCTGCTCCCGTTCCCCATGGCTGAGGCTGATGGAGAACGCTTCGCCCAGCACCATCAGCAGCACGATGGCCAGGGCATTGGCGGCGGCCCAGCCCGTCACGTAGGCCATGGCCCGCTGCAGAGGCGAGCGGCCCAGCAGCAGCAGGGTGACCACCGCGATGTGCAGGGGGCTGAAGGCGATGCCGATCCCGAACAGGGACGACTGGGTGATCAGGGTCGGAGAGAGGAGCGCGGGGACGCCGAGGCCGGGGAGGGACAGGAGGGGCGGCAAGCAGACCGTCCGGAAAGCTGAGGCCCTGCATTCTGGACCTGCTACCGGCCCAGCGTGACGCAACTTTCAGCCCAGGTGGGTGACCATCTCGAAGGGAAGGGGGCTGGAGGAAAAAGCCCTTGACGAGATTTGAACTCGTGACCTCTCCCTTACCAAGGGAGTGCTCTACCACTGAGCTACAAGGGCATGTGGAAAGGTGGGCCGGGTTGGATTTGAACCAACGTAGGCAGAGCCAGCGGATTTACAGTCCGCCCCCATTAACCACTCGGGCACCGACCCGAACCACACCTTCAGAACTTACCAGCCGACCTTCCACCCCCCATGCGCCTGCTCGTGCTCCATGGCCCCAACCTCAACCTGCTTGGCCAGCGGGAGCCAGGCCTCTACGGCAGCAGCAGCCTGGCGGCGATCGATGCCGCCCTGGAGCAGCAGGCCGCAGAACTGGGGGTGGAGCTCGCCTGCTTCCAGAGCAACCATGAGGGGGCCCTGGTGGACCGCATCCAGCAGGCCGGCGCCTGCGACGGGATCCTGATCAACGCCGCTGCCTACACCCACACCTCGGTGGCGATCCGCGATGCCCTGCTGGCCGTGTCCCTGCCCTTCGTGGAGGTGCATCTGAGCAACACCCACGCCCGCGAGAACTTCCGCCATCGCTCGCTGCTGGCCGATCGGGCCCTGGGGGTCATCTGCGGATTCGGCCCCACCAGCTACCGCCTCGGCCTGGAGGGCCTGGTGGCCTATCTACGGGCGGCGGCATGAGCGGCACCGCTTGGCCCACGGCAACAGGGGCACCGGTGGCCCGGGTGAAATGGCTGGCCGCCCCCAGCAGCGCGGCCTGGCTGGAGCAGGCCCTGGCCCACCCGGAACTCTTGCTGATCGACCATGCCCACTGCGAGCGCAAGGCGGCCGGTGCCGCCCTGCAGCTGATGTTCCGCTACCCCTCCGATGGCGAGCTGGCCGGGGTGCTCAGCCCCCTGGCCCGGGAGGAGCTGGAGCACTTCGAGCGGGTACAGGCCCTGCTGGAGAGGCGGGGTCTCGCCCTGCGGGCCCTGGCCGCCCCGCCCTACGGCGCCGCCCTGGCGGCCCTGGTGCGGCGGCAGGAGCCGGAGCGCCGGCTCGACAGCTTTCTGGTCGCGGGTCTGATCGAAGCCCGCAGCCATGAGCGCATGGCCCTGCTGGCCGCCCACAGCCCCGACCCGGAACTGTGGGACCTCTACGGCGACCTGCTGGCCAGTGAGGCCCGTCATTTCGGCCTGTACTGGGTGCTGTGCGAACGGGGCTGGCCCCGAGCGGAGGTCACCGATCGGCTCGCCGCGCTGGCCGATCAGGAGGCGGCCATCCTCGCCACTCTCCATCCCCAGCCGCGCATGCACAGCTGAGGCGGGCCCTCAGGCCGCGGCGGCGAGAACCTGCTCCAGCAGGGGGAAGCGGGTCGCGATCGCATCGCCGGTGAAGCTGGCCACCCAGCCCTCACTGTTGTTGAAGAAGCGCAGGGCGCAGAAGCTGGGACGCTCGCCGGTGTCGAACCAGTGGGGGGTGCCGGCGGGCACGTCGATCCAGTCGCCCTGCTCGCACACCACCTGCACCACCTCGCCGGCGAGATGAAGACAGAACAGGCCGCGGCCCTCCACGAAGAAGCGCACCTCGTCCTCGGCGTGGGTGTGCTCGGAGAGGAACTTCGCCCGCAGGGACTCCCGGTCCGGGTGATCGGGGCCGAGGCGGATGGCATCCACCGTGCGGTAGCCGCCGTCGGCCTGGACACGGGCGATCTCAGCGGCGTAGGTGGCCAGGATCGCCGCCTGGTCGGCGTCCGCCGCCAGGGCCACCGGTGTGGCCCAGCGCTCGAAGCGCACGCCCCGGGCCCCCAGTTCGCGGGCGATCTCCTCGCCGTCGTTGCTCTGCACAAGAGGAGCCTCGTGGCTGCTGCCTGTGGCGGAGCGGATCACCAGGTGGGTCATCGGAGCGCTCCAGGGCGTTCAGGGAAGCCGCAGCCTAGAAAGGTCCGACGCGGACCTCAGCCCCATCGCCGACCCTGCATCCAGCGCCGGCCTCACCCTGGTGGGGGTGGGTCCCGGTGATCCCGATCTGCTCACCGTCGCCGCGGTGCGTGCCATCGAATCCGCCCACACCGTGGCCTACCCGGTGG
>JBBQIH010000121.1:0-7771 GCA_038324725.1 Cyanobacteriota bacterium
GGGACAGGGGCCGGCCGGAGGTAACCCGACCGCTGCCGCTGAAGGCGGGGCGGGTGGCACTCCAGCTGGAGGTTGGCGCGTCCATGTCCCCCTCGCCGACATTGCGGGTGAAGCCACTCAGGGGCAGCCCGGTGAGGGTCAGGCGCCAGCGGTCACGGGCGGTGCCCACCAACCGCAGCTGGCGTGGATCAAGGCGGGTGCCGGGCCTGAATTCGAGCACCAGCCGGGTGGTGCCGGAATCGGGCCGGCCGATCCGCACTTCCCGCACCAGGCCGCCGACGGGCACCGAACGGCTGCGCTGGGGGGCGCCCGGCAGATCCACCCAGACCCGGGGCCCGGTGACGCCCGAACCCTCCTCGTAGAACGCCTGCAGCCGCACCCCCGGGGAGGTGCGCAGTTCCAGCACCCCCTCCCGGCTGAGGCGCCAGGCCGACAGGGCGCTCGCCGCCTGGGCGGGCAGGGAGCCAAGCAGCAGGGGCAGGCTCAGTAACCAGGCGAAACGCGCCGCAGGCACTCCCATGAACACTCAGAAAAGGGCCGGGTGACGGTGCTGCAGGCTGGGCATCTGGGCACGGACCCTGGCCTCGTGGGCCATGTCGACCGGGGCCATCGCCAGGCCCGGCTCCACTCCCGCGTCGGCCATCACGGTGCCCCACGGGTCAATCACCAGGGCATGGCCATGGGTCTGGCGGCGGCCGTAGTGGAGTCCGGTCTGGGCGGGGGCCAGGACGTAGGCGGTGTTCTCGATGGCCCGGGCCTGGAGCAGCACCTGCCAGTGGTCCTTGCCGGTGTAGGCCGTGAAAGCGGCCGGGATCATCAGCAACTGGGCCCCTGAGCCCGCCAGCTGGCGATACAACTCGGGGAAGCGCACGTCGTAACAGATCGACAGACCAATGCGACAGAGCCCCGGCACGTCGACCACGGGGGGCAGTTCGTGGCCGGGTTGCACCGTGGCGGACTCCCGGTAGGTGATGCCGTCGGGCAGGTCCACGTCGAAGAGGTGGATCTTGTCGTAGCGGGCCAGGAGCTGGCCCTCCCGGCCCACCAGTTCGGCGCGGTTGAAGGTCTGGCCTTCTCCGGCCGGCACCGGGAACCCGCCGCCCAGCAGGGTCACCTGGTAGCGGCGAGCCATGGTGACCAGAAAGCGGCTGCAGCGCTCCGCCAGGAGCGGCGCCAGCTCCAGCCGGCGGGCGTCGTCGCCCATGAAGGCGAAGTTCTCAGGCAGACCGACCAGGTCGGCGCCGCGGCGAGCCGCCAGTTCGATCAGTTCCTCGGCCGCCGCGAAATTGGCCTCCGGATCCGGGGTGCTGGTGAGTTGCAGCGCTGCTGCCAGAAAACTGCTCACCGCCAGACCGCTCCAAGACCGGCGAATCGTAAGGGACCTGCCAAAGAGGGCAAGGCGCGCTTCAACTGGCCCGCAGCACCCCGGGTTCGGCCTGGATCGGCACGATCTCCAGGCTGTCCACGGCGGCGCAGCAGGCAAAGTCGGCGTCGTGGTTGCCCAGGCCGATCAGGCGCTGGCCGTGGCTGGCGCTGCGCAGGCAGGTCTCGGTGTCATGGCGCCACTGCTGCCAGAGGGCGAGGGCCGCCAGCATCTCGTCGTTGGCGCAGCGCACCCCCATGTGGGGCGCCACCGCCAGCTCGATCGCGGCCGAGGCCACGGCCCCAGCCGCCAGGCTGTCCTCGAGGGAATAATCACCCTCCCAGCCGCTGCCCACAATCCAAACCCGCAGGGCCTGACGCTCGATCAATCGCCGGGCCACGGCGGTGCGATTGGGCAGACAGGCGGTGAGCAGCAGGGGCACCGCCTGGACCCGGTCGAGGGAACGGGTGCCATTGGTGGTGCTCAGAAAGATCCGCTTGCTCTCCACCTGCTCCGGCGTGACCGCCAGGGGGGAGTTGCCCAGGTCATAGCCCTCCACCCGCTTGCCACCGCGCTCCCCGGCCCGCAGCCGTCGGGCGGCAGGCCAGTGGGCGGCGGCCGCTTCGAGGGCGCCCAGATCGGCAAAAGCCTGGATGGCCTCAGCCCCGTTCTGCAGCGCCCAGGCGATGGTGGTCGTGGCCCGCAGCACGTCGATGACCACGGCCGCATCGGGACCTCCCTGCTCGGGGGAAAGCAGCGGGGGCACCGCTTCGGAGGTGTGGAAGTAGGAGAGCAGCACGGGACGCGATCGCTACGGGGGTGCGTCACAGTAGGCAGCAGCTTGACAGCGCAGGACGACGGTGGCTGGGGTGGTGGCGGACGGGATCGGACGGGGCAAAGCCCTGGGGCGGCAGCGCAATCTGCGCGATTTCCTGGCGTTGCTGGAGAAGCGCGGCCAGCTGCGGCGCATCACGGCGCCGGTGGACCCGGATCTGGAACTGGCGGCCATCGCCGATCGGGTGCTGGCCATGGGCGGCCCGGCCCTGCTGTTCGAGAACGTGATCGGCTCCCCCATGCCGGTGGCGGTGAACCTGATGGGCACCGTGGAGCGGGTGCTCTGGAGCATGGGCATGGAACGGCCCGAGGAGCTCGAGGCCCTCGGCGAGCGCCTGGCCCTGCTGCAGCAGCCCCGGCCGCCAAAGGGCCTCAAGGAGGTGATGAAGTTTGGGGGGGTGTTCTGGGATCTGGTGCGGGCCAGGCCCGACCTTGATCTCACCCCCCCCTGCCACCAGCAGGTGCTGCGTGGGGAGGAGGTGAATCTGGAGCGCCTGCCGCTGCTGCGTCCCTGGCCGGGGGATGCGGGCGGAGTGATCACTCTGGGGCTGGTGATCACCAAGGACCCCGAAACCGGTGTCCCCAATGTCGGCGTCTACCGGCTGCAGCGCCAGTCGATCAACAGCGCCACCGTGCACTGGCTGAGTGTGCGGGGCGGCGCCCGGCACCTGCGCAAGGCGGCGGCGATGGGCCGAAAGCTTGAGGTGGCGGTCGCCATCGGGGTGCACCCGCTGCTGGTGATGGCGGCGGCGACGCCGATTCCGGTGCAGTTGAGCGAGTGGCTGTTCGCCGGCCTCTACGCCGGTGAGGGCGTGCGACTGGCCCGCTGCAAAACTCTCGACCTGGAGGTGCCGTCCCACAGCGAAGTGGTGCTGGAGGGCACAATCACACCCGGCGAGGTTCTCCCCGACGGCCCTTGCGGCGACCACATGGGCTTCTACGGCGGCGAAGAGGACTCGCCCCTGGTGCGCTTCCACTGCATCACCCAGCGCCGAGAACCGATCTTCCTCACCACCTTCAGCGGCCGTCCCCCCAAGGAGGAGGCCATGCTGGCGATCGCCCTGAACCGGATCTACACGCCGATCCTGCGCCAGCAGATCCCGGAGATCGTCGATTTCTTCCTGCCCATGGAGGGCCTCAGCTACAAGTTGGCGGTGATCGCCATCGACAAGGCCTACCCGGGCCAGGCCAAACGGGCCGCCATGGCGTTCTGGAGTGCCCTGCCCCAGTTCACCTACACCAAGTTCGTGGTGGTGGTCGACAAGTCGATCGCGATCCGCGATCCGCGCCAGGTGATCTGGGCCATCAGCGCCCAGGTGGATCCGCAGCGCGACCTGTTCGTGCTGGAGGACACCCCCTTCGACTCGCTCGATTTCGCCAGCGAACGGCTCGGGCTCGGGGGACGCCTGGCGATTGATGCCACCACCAAGATCGGCCCGGAGAAACGCCACGACTGGGGCCAGGCCCTGGGCCGGGATGCGGCCCTGGAGGCCCGGGTGGATGGTCGCTGGAGCGAACTGGGCCTTGATGATCTGGGCCAGGGCGAGCCGGACCCCGCCCTGTTCGGCTACACCCTGGAGTACGTGCTGGAGCGTCTCGCCGCTGGCCGCTGATGCTGCGCCGCAGCGGCATCTACGCCCTCAAGGCCCTGCTGGAGCTGGCCCTGGATCCACCGCGCTGGCAGTCGGTGAACGCCCTGGCCCTGGCCCAGGACCTGCCTGCCCCGATGCTGGAGCAGTTGATGCTCAAGCTGCGCCGGGCCGCTCTGGTGGAGTCCCGGCGAGGCCGGCAGGGGGGCTACCGGCTGCGGCGCCTGCCCGCCGACCTGCCCCTGGCGGCGATCCTGGCGGCCGTTGACGCCCCGACCACCAGCCTGGTGGCCCCCGCGGAGCCCGAGCAGGACCCCCAGCCCAGCGACCGGGTGACCCGGGTGCTCAACCGGCGCCTGTTGCAGGCCCTGGAAAGGGAACTGGACCGCCTCACCCTGGAGGACCTGCTCTTCGATCTGCGCAGCGCCCGGGCGGCCTTCAGCGAATCCGGGGGGCTTCTGCTGGGCTGAGGCTGGCGACACCGATGAACATCACCGCCAGGTCATCGTCAAAGTCGACCTGGAAGCCACCGGTGCGCCAGTAATGGAGCAGCCGGCCCAGGGTGCGCAGCGGACCACGGCCGAACAGATCCATGCCCTGCATTGTGATGGCACTGAATCCACTGGCCACCAGCCAACCACGCAGGGCAACAGGCGTCACGAACCGCTCCCAGTCGTGAACACCGACCGGAATCAGCCGCAGCAACGTCTCCAGCAACCAGATCATGGTGAGCCGGGAGCGGACGGTGCGATTGATGGTGTCGAAGCAGAAGGTTCCTCCTGGGGCCAGAACCCTGGCAATCTCCGCGATCACGGTGTCCGGGCCATCGACATGTTCCAGCACATCGACGCAGATCACCACATCGAAACTTCCGGCCCCAAAGGGAAGTTGCTCCGCCGTTCCCGCCCGATAGTCAATCTCCAGACCCGAAACGGCCGCATGGCTTCGGGCCGCGTCGATGCAGGGGGCGGAACGGTCGATTCCACTCAGACGAGCGCCCCGCCGGGCAAGATATTCACAGGTGTAGCCGCCGCCACACCCCACATCCAGGACCCGCAGATTCCCCCACTGGGGAACGAATCGATCAAAAAAGAGAAAGCGAAGCGGATTGAGTTGGCTGAGCGGAAAGATGGTGGCCGTTTCATCCCACCAACAAGCCGCCTGCTGATCATAGAATGAAAGATTGTTGCGCAGCAAGGTGACGGCGACGTCGGTTTCGATCATTATCCCGACCCTCAACGAAGCCGCTCACCTGGGCCGCACCCTCACCCAGCTGGAGATCCTCGATCCGGCTGCCGATGAGGTGATCGTGGTGGATGGCGGCAGCACCGATGCCACTCTGGCCAGGGCCCACCTGCACGACTGCCGCGTGATCCGCTCGCAGCGGACAGGGCGGGCGGTGCAGATGAACCGGGGGGCCGCTGTGGCCCGCGGCGAGATCCTCTGCTTCCTCCATGCCGACACCCTGGTGCCTTCGGATCTGGTGCAGCTGGTGGCCTCCACCCTGGCCGACCCGGCCATCAGCTGCGGTGGCTTCATTTCCCTGATGCGCGGCGCCCGCCGCACCCGCTGGGGCGTGAGCCTGCACAACGCCCTCAAGACCCATTACGCGGCGCTGCTGTTCCGGCCCCATCGCTATGTGCTGAACGGCTTCCGGGTGCTGTTCGGCGACCAGGTGATGTTTTGCCGTCGGCGCGACTTTGAGCGCTGCGGGGGCTTTGACGACACCCTGCCGATCATGGAGGACGCCGATCTGTGCGAGCGACTCGGCCGGCTGGGCCGCATCCGGCAGCTCAGCCGTGTGGTGGAGTCCTCCGACCGCCGTGTGGCGCGCTGGGGGTCCTGGAAGGCCTCAGGGATCTATCTGATGATCGGCCTGCTATGGGGACTGGGCGTGCCGGCCTCGCGGCTCAAACGCTTTTACTCGGAGAACAGCGATTGAGGCTCAGCCGTTGAGAGCCCAGTCGTAGGGGAGGTAGCTGAGCCTGACGCCAGCCGGCAACGCCAGCTCCGGGAGGTAGCGGCCCACGTAGGCGGCGATGGAGGGGGCCACAGCCAGGAAGTCCTGGCGATACCACTGGAAGATCCGGCTGGCCTGCAGGCGGCCGCTGGCCGGATCGAAGTGCAGCTTCTGTGGATTCTGCAGAAAGCGCAGGGCGTCCTCCTCCAGCTGGGTCTCAAGCCGCTCGGCCCGGTAGGCCTCCGGACGCAGCAGGGGGCAACCGCGGGCGGCACAGACCAGGGCGAAATGAAGGCGGGGGTCGCCGAAGCGGGGGCGAAGAATCTCGTGCTCGATGCGGTTGAGACTGAGGGACTGGCCCTGCAGGCTGATCACCGGCCGGGAGAAGAAGGCCAGGAACGCCGGCCAGTTGGGCACCCCTGCGACGGTGGGGCGAATCGAGACCAGCGGGAAGCGCGCCAGCACCTCCTTGATCACCAAGGCGTTGTAGAGGTTGATCCACAGGGCCATGGCGTCGGCCCTGGAGTTGGGCTCCGGATCAAAGGGGCGCTGGGCCGCCAGCCAGTCCTCCAGTTCGCCAGCGCCCTGGCGCTGCCAGGCGCCGTAGTCCACCCGACCAGCGCCATCGACGTGGCGGCGGATCAGGCCATCCCAGGCAGCCACGTCAGTCATGGAGCAACCCGTCCGGAGCCATCGTTCCATGCCCCTGCCGGGGACTGGTGATCCGTACCGGGGAGGCGACGGCAGGAATTCCTACGCTGATCGCATGGAGCCTGCCCCTTCCCTGCCCGATCCCACCGGCCCGCTGCTGGAGGAGATCCTGGTGCCGCTGATGCAGGACTACGCCGAGTCCTTCGATCGCGGCCTGCTGCTGCTGGAGCACTGCCCGGAAACGGTGATGGCCGCCGGCGACCAGGCCAACCTGGGCGAGCGGCTCGATGAGGCGCGCCGGTCCCTAGCGGCGGCGCGGGCGTTGCGGGCCGCTGCCCCCAAGCCGATGGGCCTGGCCATGGAGACGATCACCGCCTGGCACCGGCTGGTGGTGGAGGTCTGGGGCCTGTCGTCCAAGCTGCGGGCGATCGGCATCCGACCCTGAACGAAGAGGCCGGAACCGGTCGCTCCATAGGATTCCTCCAATTGGCGCCACAGCTCTTGTCCTCCCCCGCGAGCGTCGATGTGAGCGTGGCCGCCCTGCCGGCGACCCTGGTGCTGGCCGCCGGCGGCAGCCTGCGGGGGAACGTGAAGGTGCCCGGCGATAAATCCATTTCCCACCGCTCGCTCCTGTTCGGGGCCATCGCCGACGGCCCCACCCGCATCGAAGGGCTGCTGCCCGCCGAGGACCCGCTCAGCACCGCCGCCTGTCTGCGGGCCATGGGGGTGACGATCTCGGCGATCAGCGCCGGTCAGCCCGTGATCGTGGAGGGCGTGGGCCTTGATGGGCTGCGGGAGCCCGCCGATGTGCTGGATTGCGGCAATTCCGGCACCACCATGCGGCTGATGCTGGGGTTGCTGGCCGGCCGCGCCGGGCGCCATTTCGTACTTACCGGCGATGCCTCCCTGCGTTCCCGGCCGATGGGCCGGGTGGGAATTCCCCTGGCTCGGATGGGGGCCCAGATCCAAGGACGTGAGAACGGCAACCTGGCCCCCCTGGCCGTGCAGGGCCAGACCCTCCAAGGGGCTGTGATCGGCACACCGGTGGCCTCGGCCCAGGTGAAAAGCGCCCTGCTGCTGGCCGCCCTGACGGCGAACGGTCCCACCACCGTGATCGAACCGGCTCCCACCCGCGACCACAGCGAGCGGATGCTGCGGGCCTTCGGCGCCGACCTGGTGGTGGATGGCGACCAGGGACGGTTCATCACCGTGCAGCCCGGCCCGAGCCTGCGGGGCCAGACGGTGGTGGTGCCCGGCGACATCAGTTCGGCCGCCTTCTGGCTGGTGGCGGCGGCGATCACTCCGGGGGCCGATCTCACGGTTGAGTGTGTAGGCCTCAACCCCAGCCGCACCGGCATCCTCGACGTGCTGACC
>JBBQIH010000122.1:0-7743 GCA_038324725.1 Cyanobacteriota bacterium
ATCATGCTGATGGCGCCCAGATCGTGGAGCACGTCCTCGGCGGCGATCGTCTCGCCACGGATCCGGCTCTCCGCGAACGCCACGTCCGAGGGGATCGTGCGATTGAGGTGGTGGCAGACCATGAGCATGTCGAGATGCTCGTCGAGCGTGTTGACGGTGAAGGGCCGCGTCGGGTTGGTGGAGCTCGGAAGGACGTTCGGCTCGCCGACCACGCGCATGATGTCGGGAGCGTGGCCGCCGCCGGCCCCCTCGGTGTGGAAGGTGTGGATGGTGCGGCCGCCGATGGCCCGGATCGTGTCCTCAACGAAGCCGGCTTCGTTGAGGGTGTCGGAGTGGATGCAGACCTGCACGTCGAAGCGGTCGGCCACCGTGAGGCAGCAATCGATGGCGGCCGGGGTGGTGCCCCAGTCCTCGTGCAGCTTCAGGCCGCAGGCGCCCGCCCGGATCTGCTCCTCCAGGGCGGTGGGGGTGCTGGCATTGCCCTTGCCATAGAAGCCGATGTTGATCGGCAGTCCCTCGGCGGCCTGCAGCATCCGCGCCAGGTGGAAGGCGCCGGGGGTGCAGGTGGTGGCATTGGTGCCGGTGGCCGGGCCGGTGCCGCCGCCCAGCAGGGTGGTGACGCCGCTGGCCAGGGCGGTTTCGATCTGCTGGGGACAGATGAAGTGGATGTGGGTGTCGATTGCTCCGGCAGTGACGATGTGGCCCTCGCCGGCGATGGCCTCGGTGCCCGGCCCCACCACGATCGTGACCCCATCGGTGATGTCGGGGTTGCCCGCCTTGCCGATGGCACAGATGCGGCCGTCCCGCAGGCCGATGTCAGCCTTGACGATGCCCCACCAGTCGAGGATCAGGGCATTGGTGATCACCGTGTCCACAGCACCCTCGGCCCGGGAGGTCTGGGCCTGGCCCATGCCGTCGCGGATCACCTTGCCGCCGCCGAACTTCACCTCATCGCCGTAGGTGGTGCAGTCGCTCTCCACCTCCAGGATCAGGTCCGTGTCCGCCAGCCGCAGCCGGTCACCGGTGGTGGGGCCGTAGGTCTCGGCGTAGGCGCGGCGGTCGATGCGATAGGGCATGGGAGTTCAGTCGAGGGGGCCGTTGACCAGACCGTTGAAGCCGAACACGCGGCGCTCGCCGACGTAGGGCACCAGATCCACCTGGCGGGTGTCGCCGGGCTCGAAACGGATGGCGGTGCCCGCCGGGATGTCGAGCCGCAGCCCCCGGGCCGCGTCGCGATCGAAGTGGAGGGCGTCGTTGGCTTCGTGGAAATGGAAGTGCGAGCCCACCTGCACGGGGCGGTCGCCGCTGTTGGACACCGAAAGGGTGGTGACGGGGCGACCAGCGTTGAGCACGAGGGTTCCCGGTTCGGGGATCAGCTCGCCGGGGATCAGGGGGGCCATGGTGGGGTGGGATGGGGGTCAGCGGATCGGTTCGTGGAGGGTGACGAGCTTGGTGCCGTCGGGGAACATCGCCTCGATCTGCACTTCGACGATCAGCTCAGGCACCCCTTCCATCACCTGGTCCCGGTTCAGCCAGGTGGTGCCGTCCCGCATCAGCTCGGCCACGCTGCGGCCATCGCGGGCCCCTTCGATCACCTGGAAACTGAGCCAGGCCACCGCCTCGGGATGGTTGAGCTTCAGGCCCCGGCCCAGTCGCCGTTCCGCCAGCAGGGCGGCGGTGACGATCAACAGCTTGTCTTTCTCCTGGGGGGTGAGGTTCATGCAGGCTGCGCTGGCCGGTCCCACTCTCGCAGCGGTCCGGCACCGGGTCAGGTTCAGAAGGAACGTTCGGCGCCCCCATCAGCGCCGCTGGAGCACCCCCTGGCCCTCCAGGTTGAGGTTGTCGATCCGCACCGCCGTGGCCCGGCCGTCGGCACCCACCGTGAAGCTGACGGCGCTGGGGCCGTAGGCGTTCTCGCCGGCGGGCTGGTAGCGGAAGGTGTCGCCGCTCACCGGGGTGAGGGGAAAGGAGGTGAGGCGGGGCCCCAGCTGCAGCTCGAGACCATCACCACGACGCACCACCGCAATCGGGCCCACGTAGGCGTTGGCGTAGGCCCCGGTGTAGGCGGCGGCGGGGCGGGCCGGCAGGGGCTGGGCCGGGGTGACCACGGCGGGATAGTCCTGCTGCTCCATGCCCCTGAACAGGGGACGCAGGGCGGCGAGGTAGTCGCGCTTCACCGTTCCGGTGGTGGCCAGGTCGAGGAAGCTGAGGCTGAGGGCCTCCGGCACCCCCAGAGGCTTGCCGTTGGAGAGCACCACGATGCCGAGGGATTCCGCCGGCAGCAGGTAGACGGCCGTGGCGGCGCCGAGGTCGAAGGCGCCCGAATGGCCCAGCTGCACCGAGCCCCGGTCGGTGGTGCTCACGTTCCAGCCCAGCCCGTAGAAGCCGGCCCGATCCGTGGCCGGATCGCTGGGCGGCTGGCTGACGATCTGGGGCCGGTGGGTCTCGGCCAGGGCGGCGGCGTCCACCTCCGCACGGCCATCGAGGCGTCCGCCGGCCAGCTGCAGCCGCAGCCACTGGCCCAGATCCCGCACGCTGGAGCTGACGCCACCGGCGGGGGCCTGGGCATCGGCATCCCGCTGGTAGCGGGCCACCCAGCGGCCCCCCTCCGGCACGTGCAGGGAGGCACGGTTGGCAGCGGCCACGAAGTCGGCGTGGCGGGAGCTGGTGCGGGCCATGCCCAGGGGCCGGTAAAGCCGTTCGCTGGAGAGGGGCTCCCAGGGGCGCCCGACGGCGTTGGCGGCGGCCACGGCGCCGGCCGTGAAGCCGAAGTTGGTGTAGGCGTAGTCGGCGCGGAAGCGGTTGCCGGTGGGCAGTAGCCGCAGGCGTTCGAGGATCGTGGCCCGATCGAAACCCAGGTCCTCGAGGTGATCGCCGGCGTGGTCAGGCAGGCCGCTGCGGTGGGCCAGCAGGTCGCGGATGGTCACATCAGGCGCGATGGCCGGCGAGCCGATCCGGGCCGCAGGGAGGGTGCGCAGCACCGGGTCATCCCAGCCCAGGCGCCCATCGCCCACCAGGCCGGCCACGACCGTGGCGGCGATCGGCTTCGAGAGCGACGCCAGCTGGAAGATGGTGTCGGCATCCACCGCACCGGGCTCACCCACCCGCCGCAGGCCGTAGCCCTTGAGGAACACCACCCGGTCGGCGTGCACCACCACGATCGCCAGGCCCGGAACACCGGTGCTGCCCAGCATCGCCGTGGCCAGGGCATCGAGCCGGGGCAGGGCGGCCGCCAGGCTGGCCGCCGTCACCTGGCGCGGCGGGGGCGGGGGCCCCGCTGCCGCCTCGGCACTGCGGGCGGCACCCATCGGCTGGACTGCCAACGCCAGGCCCAGAACCAGAGCGGCCGCCCCTGGGCGGCGCAGGAGGCTTGGGCCCCCGACGAGGCGCCTGCTCATGGGCACCAGCTTCGCGCTGGGGTCGCCAGCAGGGGTTCCTGGTCGAGGGGCTGCTCCTGGAACGGCCAGACCCGTGGCAACACGGGAGCCGCCAGCCCCCGCTCAGTCCGGATCCGGGCCCAGATCCGCGTGAACCAGAAGCGGGCGGCCTGGGTGGAGCGGCCCCGGTAGCGGGCCACCAGCCCCCGCTCCAGCCGCCCGCAGGCCATCTCCCCCTCCAGCCCGTGCCGCTCGGCGCGGCAGGCCTCCAGCAGGGACGCGCCCACCGGCCTGGGGGCGGCCCACACCAGGCTGGCAAACACCGGCTGCCCCCCCAGGCCATGGGGGCTCTCCAGACTCTCGCCGCCCAGTTCGAGCCGGTCCACAAGCTCCCACTGGCCCTCCCGCCGGATCTCCAGCAACGAGCGCCAGCATCCGGATCCGAGCGTCTCGCCATCGGCACTGCGTCCCAGCCGCACCACCTCCGCCCCCAGCCAGCTGGCCCCCCGGGCCAGCTCCACCCGGCAGATCTGCTGGAACAGGCCATCCCGAAACACCACCAGTTCCTGGGGCAGCCATTCCAGATCGGCCTCCGCGGCGAGCCGGAAATCAAGGGTCTGATGGGTCCAGCTACCGGCGGGCACCCGCCGCGACCGGCCCACGGATCCGTAGACCTTCTGGGCCGCCACGCTGGTGATCAGGGCCCGGCTGCCCGCGCCCAGGTTGGCGCTGATGGCCAGTTCGTCCCCGCCCACCAGGCCGCCGCCGGTGTGCAGCAGGGGCAGTTCGCAGCGGCCATCGGCGGCGGCGAAGGCCCGCTGGATCTTCAACGGGGCCGTCGCTCCGCCCTGGTGCCGGGTGGGACCATCGGCGCCGTCGCTGGACTCGAAACGAAGACCGGCCTGGGCTCTCCAGGGAGCGGGGGCAGTGAGCTGCATAACGGTGATCGTGGGGCCCGGGGGGCCTGGATTCGGTAGCAGGCGACACAGGGCCGCCCGCCAACGGCTGGCCAGGGTGGAGGGACCACCATCAACCGCTGGCCTGTTCCATGCCCAGCCCCACTGTTTCCGACGCCACAGTTTCCGACGCCGCCGCTCCCCTGGTGCTGGTGCGGCACCTGCGTCAAGGGGAGGTCTCGGGGCCTGCTCCGGAGCCGCTGCCGGAACCGCCGTTGCGGTTGCCGCTCCGGGCCGACGAGCGCACCAGCCTGCGGGGCCATCGCCGCAGCGCCTGTGGGCGGAACCTGCTGTTGCAGCTGCCCCGCGGCGCGGCCCTGGAGCCCGGCGACCGGCTGGCACCGGAGGCCGGTGGGCCCTTGGTGGTGGTGGTGGCCGCCGCTGAGCCGCTGCTGGTGCTGCGGGCCGCCGATCCCCTGGCCCTGCTGCAGGCGGCTTATCACCTGGGCAACCGCCACGTGCCCATGGAACTGCACCGAGACGAACTGCGCCTGGGTGTCGACAACGTGCTCGAGGATCTGCTGCGGCAACGGGGTCTGGCCGTGGAGAAGATCATGGGGCCGTTTCTGCCCGAACCCGGGGCCTACGAAACGTCCGGCCACCACCATGGCCAGCCATGAGCCTCAACCGGCTGCGGCTGTTCCAACTCGTCAGCCCGGCCCTGCCGGTGGGGGCCTTCAGCTATTCCGAGGGCCTGGAGGTGCTGGTGCAGGCGGGCCAGCTGCCGGACGCCACCAGCGTGCGCCACTGGCTGGAGGCGGAGCTGGACCGCGGTGCCCTGACGATCGAGGCGGCCAGCCTGGGGCGGCTGATGGAGACCCTGGCCCGATGCCGTGAGACACAGGGGGGGGACGCCTGGCAGGAGGTGCTCGACCAGGACGGCTGGCTACTGGCCCAGCGGGAGGCGGCCGAGGTGAGGGCCCAGCAACGCCAGATGGGCCTCTCGCTGCTGCAGCTGCTGGCGGATCTGGGCCTGCCCCTGCCGCAAGGACGCACGCCGCGGCTGGCCTGGCCAGCGGCCTGGGCCTGGGCGGGGCTGGCCCTTGAGATCGCCCCCCAGGAGGTGGTGGAGGCCTACCTCTACGGCTGGATCGCCACCCAGCTCAGCGCCGCCGTGCGGCTGGTGCCCCTGGGCCCCACCGAATCCCAGCGGTTGCAGCTGGCCCTGGCGGCCGCCATCGCCTCGCGGGCTGCGGAACTGGTGAACGCCGACCCCGAGGCCCTCTGGAATGGGGGCGTGGGAGCGGGCCTGGCCCAGCTGGGCCATGGAGAGCTCTACTCGCGGTTGTTCCGCAGCTGATGGCCAGTGCAGGCAAGACCAGCCGGCGGCGGGCCTTGCTCCTGCTGGGCGGTGGCGCGGCCGGCGGGGTCCTGCTGGCTGCTGGATGCACCCTCCGCTCACAGCCTCCGGGCCCGCCCCGCCTCGGGCTGCTGCAGTACGTCCGGGGTGCGGCCCCCGATGCCGCCCGCCGCGGGTTCGTGCAGGCCCTGGCCAGGGTTGGCTTCCGGCCGCCTGCTGGCCTGACTCTGCTGGAGCGCGTCGCCGAGGGCAGCATGGCCACCAGCCGCGCCCAGGTGATCGAGCTGCTGGAAGACGGGGTCGACATGCTGGTGGCCATCGGCACCCCGCCCCTGACGGCGATCCTGGCCGTCGCCCCCGCCCGGGTGCCGGTCGTGTTCATGTACTGCTCCAACCCCTGGGGGGCGGGGGCCGGCACCAGCTACACCAACCATCGGCCCAACGTGGTGGGCACGGTGAGCACCAGTCCCCTGGCCGAGCAGCTCGACCTCGCCCGCCGGATCAGCCCCGGTCTGTCCAGCGTCGGGCTCGTCTTCAACCCCTCCGAGGCCAATGCCAGCTTCGAAGCGGAGCTGCTGCGCCGGGAAGCCCGCCAGCGGTCGATCGCGGTCGAGATCGAGCCGGTGTCCGGACCAGGGGAGGTGGCCCGTGCGGCTGACGCCCTGGCCGCCCGGCGGGTGGGGGCCCTGGTGCGGGTGGGCGACTACGCCACCAGCGTCGGCTTCCCCGCCCTGGCGGCGGCGGGCCTGCGCCACCGCCTGCCGGTCTATTCCGTTGATCCCGCCGACATCGCCACACCGGGGTGCCTGGCGGTGGTGGGCTGGGATCCGGAGGCCGATGGGGCCCTGGCCGGGGATCTGGCGGTCAAGGTGCTGCGCGGCCGCTCGCCTGCCGATCTGCCCTTCGAACCGGTGACAGAGAAGCTCCTGCTGCTGAATCGCCGTACGGCCCGGGCCATCGGGGTGACCGTCCCGCCCGAGCTGCTGCGCCAGGCCGACCGGCTGGTGGGGTGAGCAACTCCACGGCCAGCGAGGCGCTCAGCGCAAGTGGTCGCGCAACAGTTCCCCAGGCTGCTCAATCAGCTTGAACAGCCAGCTCTCGTTGAGGGTCTTCACGAGGCGGTTGGTGGCGGCGGCCATGGTGGTCAGCTCCCGCAGGGTCTGGAGCAGCAGAGGCCGCGTCTGGGTTTCGGTGCTCTCCAGGCGCCGGATCAGGGCCGAAAGATCAGCCGCGGTGCCGTCGGCGCGGCTCTCCAGGCGCTCCACCAGGGCGCGGGTGGCTCCCAGGGTGCGGTTCAGCTCGCTGCTGCTGCGCTGGGTGTCGGCCTCCAGCCGCGTCGCCAGACGGCGGGTGGCGGCCAGGGTCTGGTCCAGCTGGTCGAGGCTGCGGGGCAGGCGAGTCTCCGCCAGGTTGAGGCCGCTGCTGAGGGCCCGCTGGAGAGGGATGCGGCTGCTGGCCACCTCGGCGAGCAGGTCATCGAGGTCCGGACGGCTTGTGAACACGAGCGTCTCGCCATCGCCGATCGGGGGCTGGCCCACCGCCGCCGGATCTGGCGTGATGGCGATGTAGCTGTCGCCCAGCAGCCCGACCTGGGCCAGCTCGGCCCGGCTGCGGCGCCCCACCATGGAGCGGTACGGATCCCGCAGCTCCAGTTCCACCAGCACCTGGGCATCGGGCTGAAGCAGGATGCGGCGCACCTGGCCCACGGCGAACCCCGAGATCCGCACCGCCATGCCCGTCTGCAGGCCGGCGGCATCGAGGGTGCGGAACTGCAGCCGCACGCTGGGCGCCAACCAGTTTGCGGAGCGGGCGATCCCCACCACGAACAGCCCCAGCAATCCCACCGCCCCCGCCAGGAAAACCAGGCTCTGGAGGCCGGGGCGACGCGGCGCTGGGGTCGGTGTCAAGGTCAGCTCCCTCCCACGCGCAGGGGATCGACGACGATCGTCCAGAGCAGGTCGGTGCAGAACAGCAGCCCCAGGCCCAGCAGGAACGATCGGGACAGGCGGGAGGCCATCGCCGTGGCGCCGGCCGAGGAGCGCCTCCCCTGATGCAGGCAGATGGCGGCGGTGATCGCGCCATAGAGGCCTGCCCTGGCCAGGGTGGCGGC
>JBBQIH010000123.1:0-7719 GCA_038324725.1 Cyanobacteriota bacterium
ACCGATGCGGGCGGCCATGTCGCCGCTGCGCAGGCCCATGCGGATCCGTGTGGCCACGCTCCTGAGCAGTTCGTCTCCCGGCACGTGGCCGAAGGTGTCGTTGATCTCCTTGAAATTGTCGAGATCACAGAACAGCACGGCGGTGACATCGCCATGGCGCTGCACACGGCCGGCGATGGCGGTGATCTGCTCCAGCGCCTCGTGGCGGTTCACCAGGCCGGTCAGTTCGTCGGTGCAGGCGCGCCGGGCCAGCTCCCTCTCGGCGGCCACCTCCTGATCCACCGTCCGGAACGACCCGACGATGCCGTCGAGACGGTCAAGCGGATCCCGGTGGGAGCTGGCATGCAGTTCCACCCAGCGCTGGCTGTGGTCGTGGGCCAGGGCCTGCAGCCGGCTGACCACCGTCCGACCACTGGCCAGGGTACTGAGGTGGCGCTCCAGGACCGGTTGTTCGTCGGGGGGGATGAAGCGGCTGAGGGGATGGCCGATCCAGTCCTCCGGCTGCCAACCCAGCATGCCGGTGAGCGAGGGGGAGATCCAGCTGATCAACCCGTCCTTGATCAACAGCACCACATCGCTGGAGTTCTGCGCCAGCAGCCGGTAGCGCTCTTCCGAGCTGGCGAGGGCGGCTTCCGCCTGAACCATCTCGGTCACGTCGTTGAACTGGGCGATCACGAAGGCCATGCTGCCGTCGGGACGGCGTGAGCAGGAGACACTGCAATCCACCCAAATGGGGCTGTCGGTCCTCTGGAGAACGCGCTTGCGCAGGCGATAGGAGGGACGCCGGCCGCTGAGCAGATCCTCCATCAGCGGGGCTTCGCTGGCCTGGTCTGCGGCCGGCGAGAAGGCCTGCCAGGTATGACCCTCCAGACCAGCCGGGTCGCGGTCGAGCAGCCCGCAGCCGGTGGGATTGATGGACAGGAAATGGCCTGAGGCATCGAGCAGGGCGATGCCGGTTGAAGCGTTCTCCATCGTGAGGCGCAGCCGTTCCTCCGAAGCCGCCAGGGCCGCCTTGGTCGTCTCCTCCGCCTGGCGAGCCTCCGCCTCCCCCTGGATGTCGCGCCAGCTGCCGACCATGCCCCGGACCTCCCCATCGGGAGCGAGCACCGGCCGCAGGGCCATGGAGACCCAGCGGCTGCCCCCATCGGCGGCCCGGAAGCGCAGCTCGCAGAGGCTGCTGTTCCCCTGCAACACCCGACCGATGGCCTGATCCAGCTGCCCGCGGTCGGCCTCCAGCAGCAGGTCGTCGATGGTCCGTCCCTGCAACTGGCAAGCGTCGTGGCCCAGCAGCTGCCGCACCGACGGGGAGACCCAGGTGATCCGCCCGTCCCGGTCGCTGCTGAGGACCACATCCGGGGCGTTCTCGGCCAGCAACTGATAGTGCTCCTTGAGTTGCCGGTTGCTGCGTTCCTTCGCCTGAAGTTCCAGAGACAGATGCATCGACACCCAGGCCAGCCCGATCAGGCCGGCCAGCCGCAGCATCAGTTCCAGTGTTGTGGCCTGGGGAGCCTGAAGTGACCAGGCGACGGTGAGGGCGATCGCCAGACTCGTGATCCAACCCACCTGGCGCGGCGTGGAGAAGGAAGCCGCCAGCACCACGGGGATCCAGTAGTACTGGAACAGGGTGATGCCCAGGGTTCTTGTCAGGGCAAGTTCCAGCAGAAAAAGGCCGATCAGGGCAACAGCCGAGACGACAAATCTTCGATGGTAGCGAGATTGGGAAGAACTCAAATTATTCGGACTAACAAATGAGACGGCTAATCATCTGCTAACCATTTCACCGTGTCAGAGGTGAAGGCAGTCATCTGCTGAAGCTTTCCGCATGGGTGTCGGAGCTGCTCTGAAGGTTGTTGATGTGCTTTTGGCACGCCAGGGCAGACGCACTGAAAAGTAGAACAAAACTCAACATCGTGGCCGGGATCTGAGCCTGAATGGGAGGGTTCATGGCGTGAGTACCAATAGTCCTTAGACTATAGGTAGCAGCTTGCTTCTCGCCTGTAGCCAAAGCCGCTGCATTCCTGCTGCTGCCTTGCTGACCATGGCCCCGGGTGTGGCTAGCAAGGGGAGGTGGGACAACGACGGCATGACCGCTTCAACCGCAGCCAGCACCGATCAGGCCGCCGCCGGCACCGATCCGCGCATCGCCCAGGTGATCCGTCGCCATGGCGCCAGGGCCGACGCGCTCATCGAGGTGCTGCATCAGGTGCAGGAGCTCCACGGCTACCTGGCGCCGCAGTCGCTGCGGGACGTGGCCACCGGGATGCGACTGCCGTTGAGCCGCGTGCACGGTGTGGCCAGCTTCTACCACCTGTTCCGGCTGGAGCCCCCCACCGCCCACCGCTGTGCTGTCTGCCTCGGCACCGCTTGCTATGTCAAGGGAGGTGGGCAAGTGGCGGCCCGCATCGAGCAGCGGCTGGGGGTGCGCCTCGACGATCCCTCCGGCGATGGCGTCTGGGCCCTGCAGCACGTCAGCTGCGTGGGAGCCTGCGGGCAGGCGCCGGTGCTGGTGGTGGATGGGGAGCTGGTGACACGGCTGCCCGTCGACCAGCCCGAGGCGCTGGACGCCCGGCTGGAGGCCACCGGCCTGCCTCAGCGCACCACCACCTGATGGGCCCCAAGGTCGCGGGACTGGTTCAGGGCCAGTTCCACCCTGGCGACCATCTCCTGCCCAGAGGTATCGGAGGCAGACAGCAGGCTCACCCCCGCGCTCATCGCCAGCCGAGGCGACGATCCGTTACACGGGGGTAGGTCGGTCTCGCTGACGACCTCGCGAATCCGCTCCGCCATGGTGCGGGCCGATTCGATGGGGTCTTCCCAGAGCAGCACCAGGAATTCGCTCTCGCCGAGGCGAAACAGTTGCTGGTTGGCATGCAGAAGCGGCGTCGTGTTGGCGATCAATCGCCGCAGGATTTCGTCCCCTTTCTGCCGCCCGTGGACGGCATTGATCGGCCGCAGTCCATGCAGGGCAAAGGCCAGGCATGACAGGGGCACGCCGCAGGCCCGGGCCTGTTCCGAGGCCAGTTTCAGCATGCCTGGCAAGTTCGAGAGGCTGTTGGTACCGGTAAGAGGATCGGTGGCGCTGTGGAGGCGCTGTTGCTCGGAGCATTGCTTGAGTTTGGCGCTCACCTCAGTGAAGTCCTGGCTCAGTTGCGCCACTTTCCTGTGTTGTTCCTGGAGGCGGCTCGCCAGGTCCTGGAGCTCGACGATGCTGCTGCTCACCACCGGGGCCTCGCTTGCCAGGCTGCCGGGCAGGGCAGGCGTGTTGGTGGTATCCGCCAGGTAGAAGCGGAGGGTTTGAAGCTGCCCCTCCACCAACGTGGCCATCGCCTCACTGAGCAGGACGGCCAGCAGCTGCATCGAGAGGAGGGTGATCAGCAGGCTGGTGCTTTGCTCCTGCAGCTTCAGCACCGCTGGCGCGGCGGGTTGTACGACCTGGACCAGAGAACGGGCGGAGGGCAGCGTGGTGCTCCAGTACCCCTGGACCCACACCTTGAGGGCAGGACGGTTGCCCCTGGGAACCAGGATCTGGAGCCCACTCGCCATGTTCTGCACCGCAGGGGCGGGTTGGAAATGGTCCTCCAGACGCAGGAACAACCTCGGGTTGGAACTGATCCGGGTGCCATCGAGGTCGGTGATCAGGAACGCTGTCGCGCCGCTGCTGGCCGGAAGACCCCGGGATGAATCGCCGAGTCGGAGGGGATCGATCCGGGCGGCGGCTACGCCGACGCTGCGCAGGTTCTCCAGAATCCCCTGCTGGGTGGCGCTCTGCAGCAGGTTGCACGAGAGAAGGGTGACGCCAAGGGAAGGCAAGGGGATGGCTGCCAGCACCACGGAGATCACGATGTCCCGCAGGGGCAGCAAGCAGCCCATGGCCCTGTCTGTTGCGCCGTACTTGCAACAGCACGAACAGCAGGAAGGCCCCCATCGTGTTGGCGATGCCGTTGACCACCTGCTTGGCGGCCACCACGGCCACATTCGCCGGATCCATCTGCAGCACAGTGCCGTAGAAGAAGAACCCCAGCGGTGTCCCCACCAGGATCCAGAAGCCGATGTCGGCCAGACTGATGCGGCCCTTAAGATCGTTCTGCGGCGGGCCGCTGAAGCGGTTCACGAATACCGCCAGCCAGAGGGCCTCGGCGCCGAAGATCACGATCGCCCAGGGATGGCCCCAGACCTTCCAGGTGTAGAGCCTTGCCACGTGAGTGATCGCCACGTTCCGCCAGCCCCGCAGCCAGAGCAGGCTGAGGGTGGCGGCGATCGCCAGTTCCACTCCCATGGCCTCCAGGTCCAGGAGCTGCTCGCGCGTGCCCAGGGCCGGCATCAGGCAACTTTCGGGGATCTCCAGCTCCAGCCAGTGGGCGTCGAGGCCTTTGCGGGCCAGGCACGCCGCCACCAGATGGGGCACGCTCTGCCTTGGGTCCTGGAACTGTCGGTTGGAGAGGTTCACCGCCAGCCGGCCGGGGGCCAGGCCGGCCTGCACCCACGCCTGCCACTGGCGGCAGGCGTCTTCGAGCACCCATTCGCCGATCCGGTGGATCAGGCCGCTGGCCTCGGCGATGGGGAGGAATTCCAGCACTGAAACGAGACCGAACCTCGGACGGCGCCAACGCAGCAGGGCTTCTGCCCCCAGCAACGTCCCTTGGCCATCCACCTGGGGCTGGTAAAGCAGTTCCAGCTGGCCGGTCGGCTTCCACCGCCCGTTTCAGGTGGGCTTCGAGCGCCAGGCGGTGCCGGCTGCGGATCGTCATCTCGGCGGTCTACGGCAGGATCGCCTGGGGCCCCAGGCGTCGGGCCTGCCCGAGGGCCGTAGCTGCGAACAGGAGCAGGGTTTCCGGCTCCCTGGAGTCTTTGGGAAAACAACTCACTCCCGCCCAGGCCGAAAGGGCCTGTTCCAGCGTTTCCACCGGTGCCATCGGATCGCTCAAGCCGCCAACAATGTGATGGGCCAACTGCAGGCCCGAGGGATCGGCCGGATCCAGCGATTGCACGATCAGGAATTCACTCCTGCCGACCTTGGCCATGACGTCCGTGGGTCCCACGAAACGGCCCAGCCGCTCGACGATGACCTGCAGCAGCTGATCCCCCTTGGCCTGGCCAAAGCTTTCCTCGATGCGCTTGATGCCATCCAGTTCGATCCAGATCACCGCCAGAGGTTGCGCCTGCTGGCAGAGCTGGCCCAGGCGCAACTCGGTCATCTGCAGATTGGGCAGCCTGGTGAGGGCGTTGTGATAATCCAGATACTCCAGCTGCCGATCCTTCTCCTGCAGGCTTGTCAGATCGGCCAGTACTGCCAGGTAATGGCTGGGGGCGCCGGATGCGTCGCGGACCACCCCCCATCTGCATCCAGGCAGGGTAGATCTCCCCGCTGGAGCGGCGGTTCCAGATCTCCCCCTGCCAACGGTCGCTGCCGAGCAGTGGCTCCCACAGCGCCGCATAGAACGCCTCGCCCTGGTAGCCGGACTTGATCATGCGGGGGTTGCGGCCCACCAACTCCTCCAGCGCGTAGCCGGTGATGGCGGAGTAGGCCTCGTTGCAGGTCAGGATGGACCCCGTGCTGTCGGTGATCACCACGCCTTCCTGGAGCAGGGAAAAGGCCTGGCGAAACAGGTGGAACCATTCGAGACTGGCTTCCCAGTTGCGGCGCATCGCTTCCTTGGTCTGCTTCTCCCGTTCGATCGCCTGGCTCCCCCGCAGCCCTTGATGGCTCAGCAGGCCCGCCAAGACGCTGGATGCCAGTCCGAGCAGCAGCACCAGCTCCCAGGCGGGCCGCCAGGACTCGGAGGCCTTCAGGGGCACCCGCACCCAGCAACAGCCACCGCTGGCCGCCGGTTTCGAAGGGGCGGGCGCGACTGCGCATGGGGCAGCACGCCCGCCCGGCTGAGGTTGCAGGAGTCGTAGAGGAGTTGGGCGGGTCGGCTCGCTCGCCGCTGTAGAGCTGCAGGTCGACGGGTCCCTTCAGCTGGATCAACGGGTGGTGCAGGGCCGCCCGCAGGAAGTCCCGCAGCGGCAGGGTGGCGAAGACCCATCGGGCGGGGGGTGTGGGCCCTGGGCCCGCCGCGGCGTTGACGCCGCCAAAGGCAAGGATCTGCACCAAGAACGTCGGCTGTCCCGGCCAGGACCGTCCGGGGAGCAGCCAGCCTTCGCTGGGTGGGCGGCCTTGCTGGCCAGTTTCCGCTGCAGGGCCGTGAGGACCAGATCGGCCGTGGGCTGCTCCCGGAGGTCGTGCTCCATTTTTTGGCCTGGGTGTAGCTGCTCCAGGCCAGCAGGGTTGGTGCCGAGGAGTCCGATCGCCACCACGCCAACGACCAGAGAGCGTCCCTTCCGGTCGTTGCGTTCGTCGGTAGGGGGCAGAAGGGACAGGGGGAGGCGGGCGGCGGAATTCGGCGGAACGGTAACGTTCGATTCGAACATCCATCATATTTTTTTCAGATTTCCGGGTTCACCTCCCATCGGTGGTCACGCGCCCACCGCTTCACCAACGATGGGCAGCCTGCTGGCCTGGCGGCGCCGGCTCGACTGCCTCGCCGCGCTGGGGCTGTGAGCTCCCTGCGGCTGGCTGTGGCGATGGGCTGCCAGCGCCAGCCTCCCAGGATCGTGCTGGCGATGAACCCATGGCCGGGGTACGCCTATGACGCCCTGGCCAAGCAAAGCAATCAGTACGACTCTGGCCGGCTCAATCTCGATCTATGCAATTTCTCGGAGTCGGCGGGCACGATGGAGGCCTCCATCTCGGGAGGGGTCCAGGCGATCGCTGCCACTTCGATCGATGCCGTCGCCATTTGCGGGGCGGCTCCGGAGCGGTGTCCGGTGATCGTGTACGTGATCGATGAATCCCGCGGTGCTGATCAACTGCTGGCCCGCTCGGGGGTGACGAGTCAGAACGACCTGGTGGGCCGGCCGATCGCCCTCGACCGCAGCAGCCTCTCCCGATCCTTTCTGGCGCGGGCCTTCGAGTCCGAGGGTCTGCCCCCCCGTTGCGAACAGCTGCTGCGTTCCCAGCCGCTGGGAACGCTGTTCACCAGCCGGCAACTCCCCTAAGAGATTCTGGATGTGCTCGCCGTCGATCCCGAGCTGCTCCGTCTGCATCCTGACGCTGTCCTGGCCCTGGTTCAGGGCTGGCAGGCGGTCCGGTTGGAGGAGACTCGTCGCCCGGGAGCGATGCACCAGGCGATGGCCGACTCCATGGGTCTCCAGCCTGGCGATCGGCCTGGCGCGTGGGATGGCATCCGCTACCCCGGTCCCCAGGAGCAGTACGAGCTGCTGGACCCGGCTCAGAACAACATGCCACCGCTCCTGAAGAAAATCCGTCAGGTGCTCTACGACAGCGGCTTGATCCCGGCCCACTTCCCCCTGCCGACCACGACGGACAGCGTCATCCGTCTACTAGCGAAAGCCAAGTGAGCGGCGCCCGGGCGATTTCGTGGCTAGCAAGGCCATAGGCGCCCCCGGTTCCCCATGCCCCTCCCAACGCAGCTGCGCTGCTGCGATGCCAGCGGTTGCCGTTCCGCCGGCGGTCAGGCCCTGCGCACCGCTCTCGAGGGCGCCCGGGACGCCGCTGGCCTCGAGGCTGATGCGCTGACGATCAAACCGGTGGGCTGCCTGCGCCTCTGCGGCAGCGGCCCCCTGGTGGCCTGCGATGGGCCCGGCCCCACCCAACTCTTCGGCGGCGTGGCACCGGAGCACGCCGACGCCCTGATCGCCGCCAGCCTGGCCACCAGT
>JBBQIH010000124.1:0-7707 GCA_038324725.1 Cyanobacteriota bacterium
TGGGGCTGGAGAAATCCACCACCACCGGGGCACCGCCTGCGGCCACGGCCTCCACCCCCAGCCGGGGATCGGCCAGGCAACGAGACACCTCGGCGGCCAGCACCTCGGGCCTCAGGGTGAGGTTGATGAAGCCCGGACCGGCGATCTCCGGCGGCAGGCAGAGGGCCATGAAGGCGGGATCCCCCTCCAGCTGGGCCACGATCGCCGCGGCAATCGACCGGGGCGCCAGGCGCAGGGGCCGGGCCAGGGCGAGGGCGCCATTGGCCTGGAAGTCACCGAACTCCGGCTTCGAGGCGGGCCCGAGCTGGGGATCCAGTGGTACGCCCGCCTCTCGGGCAGCGGCGGCCGCCTCAGGGAAAGCCCGGCTCAGAGCCGTCTCCAGCAGGGTTTGGAGTTCCTCGACGATCAGAAGCATGGAGGCGGTGAACCGGGGCAGCGGCAGCATCAGTCCCCCTGATCATCCTTCCCGGGGAGGCGGCCAACAGCACGGCCCGGGGGCTCCTCCGCACCGCCCCCCCTGCAGGCCCTGAAGCAGCATCCCGCCCATTCCGGTGGCGCGGCGCAGGACACGCCGTGGCCAGCGGGTGGGTCGTCAGGGAATCAACGTGATCGAAGCGGCCGCGCCCTAGAGCGACTCCGCCGGCCGAACAACCCCAGCCCAGTGGCGGCAAGGGATCCGGCCGGAAGGGGCGTGGCCGACGCGGCCAGGGGCCGCGGCCTGCCCTCCCGGCTTAAGGATTGACTAAACCACCTTTGAGCACGGTGACAAAACCTGTGGTACGGTGAGGGAACACTTATATAGTTACAATGTTGGCCTCGGCCCGCCGAAACCAGCTCTTAGTGCTGGGCTGCTTGGCGGGCCTTCTCGCAGGGGCCTCCCCTGTGATGGCTTTCAGCTCGTTTGACGTTCTGTTTGACGGCTCCACCAAGAAGACCAGTTCGGAAGCCACTGGAGTCAGTGGCAAAATGACGTTCAGCTTTAAAAAGAAAGATCCACTGGATAGCAAATACATTCTCGACCTGACGATCCAAAATACTTCACAAGTACCTGGCAGTCCCTCAGGGAGGCTTACGGCATTCGCCTTTAACGTGCCTGGAGCATCCAAAAAAAATCCGGATTTCAAACTACTTGAGTACGAGCCTTTAATATCCAACTTTGGAGATGTTTTCGGAGCATCAACTGTAAGAGGCGCGGAAGTTAACGTCGAGAATAACAAAATTCTTAAGTTCCCCGATCGCACTCCTCGCAGCACAGCCGCCTACGCCCCCTTCAGTAATTTCACATTTTGCGCGCGTGACGATGGCCAAAAAAATTGTCATGGCGGTAGTGGCAACACAAATTTCGGACTCGCAGATGGCGAAAAGACATCTGTTCGTTTCACCCTCTCCTCCAATCTGGCCAACATCAACAGCGCCAGCTTAGTGGCCCAATCATTTTACGATCTGTTTAAATTCAGGACATTCACCGAAGATGGCGATTACAAGACCGCCCAGATTGCTCTCCGCTTCCAGAGCGTGACAACGTCCACTGGTCGAACGAACAAGAGTGACAAAGTGGCTGGATACCCTTCGTTGCCTCCGCAAGGCCCTGGCGATGAGGTCCCGGGACCTCTGCCGATTCTGGGAGCAGCCACAGCCTTTGCCTTCAGCCGGAAGCTGCGCCACCGAATCGCTTCCTCTCCTCGTCAGACCGCCAAAACGGCCTGAGCTCTGGGGTCTCTGCTCCAAGCCCTGCACAACGCTACGTCGCTCGGGTCGTTACCAGACCAGTTGACTCGGTGGGCCTGAGATGCTTCCGAAAGAAGAGACTGGGCAACGCTTAGGACTTTGGAACCCACCCATGACCTCTGATACCCAACGCAGGGCTTCAGAGATCTCCACCCTCGCCGATCGGCTCTCGGTCATCGCGATCGCCCTGTTCGTCATCTATGGCGTCAGGGTGGCCGCCAGTGCGATTCCCTTCCGTCCCCTCAACAACCTCTGGCAGCTGAGCGTCAGCTCCGCCCTGATCGAGGCCGCCGCCATCCCCCTGGTGGGCCTGGGCTTGCTGCATCTGGCGGCCTATCTGAATCCCGACGATCCCGCCCTGGCCCGGCGCCGGGAGGCCCTGGCCCGCTGGGCGATCCTGGCCGTGCTCGGGTTCCTGCTGCTGATCCCTGTGCAGGCCTATGCCTCCTGGGGCACCGTGGCCGAAGCCAGGACCAGTCTGATGACGCAGCAGACAGCCGCGAACCGAAACTTCGCCCTGGTCCGTGAAGCGATCAGTGCCGCCACCAGCCTGGAGGATCTGCAGGCGCGCCTGCAATCCCTCCAGTCACCGCAGCTGGGCATCCGCTTCGAGAACCTGGGCCTGCCGCTGGCCGAAACCAGGCGACAGATGCTCATTCGCCTCAACGACATCCAGGAACAGGTGAAGACGCGGATCAATGCCCCGCCCCCGGAAGCCATCGAAGACGTGGCCAGCAACGCCGGCCGCCTGATGGGCACCAGCTTTGTCTATGCCCTGGCCTTCGCGATCGCCGCCCAGCGGCGGGGGCAGGACATTCCGCTGCTGGTGGAGCTGCTGACGATCTGGGACCTGCGGCGGCAGGGCGGTCGGCCCCCGCGCGGAGCTCCCGGCGCCCCTGATAAGGACTATTTCGCCCAGCTGGCGCCGCCGGAGGACGATCCCACCCGCACCCCCTGAGCGGACGCCCCGGACTGGCAAGACTTTGAGCTAGGTGAGAGATCGCCTGCTAAGATGAAAGCAGATTAAGGGAATGTTCATGCGGGCTCAAGCTCCAACCCTGCTCCTCCTGCTCGGTGGCCTGACCGGTCCGCTGGCGTTCGGGGCGCCCGCCCAAGCCCGAACCGCCTTTGACGTGATCTTCGACAGCGGCATCGCCGGCACGAGCTTCTACAACACGGGCGTGAAGAGCAAGATGTCCTTCGACTTCCGCAAGGACCCTGGCAACAGCAACACCTACACCCTGGATCTCGGCATCACCAACACGTCGCCGGCCTCAGGAGCCTCCTCCGGCACCCTGGTGGGATTCGCCTTCAACGAGCCGCTGCGCGACAACGGCAGCGAGGCGATCTCCCTGCTGAGCTACAACCCGCTGGATTCGGGCTTCGGCAGGGTCTTCGGCGGTGTGAACAACACCACCTCCAGCCAGCGCAGCCGCGGTGTGCGCGTCGACGAAGACGAATGGCTGACGATCACAGGCTCGGCCACCGCCCCCTACGCCCCCTTTCCCAACTTTGATTTCTGCGCGCGCATGAGCAGCCGCAGTGGTTGCCATGGTGGCTCGGGCAGCACAGGGATCGCTGGCGGAACCAGTGTGAAGGTTCAGTTCTCGCTGAAGTCCAACGATGTCAGCATCTCCACCGCCGACCAGGTTGCCGAGCATTTTTATAGTCTGTTTAACGCCTTCGAACCTGGCGACAGCTGGAGCGAGGCCCAGATTGCCCTGCGCTTCCAGAACGTCAAGAAACCCAATGGCAAAACGGAAAGCGGTGGTGAAAAGGTGACTGGAGCTGCGTTCTGGAGGATTCCTAATCAAGGGCCTACAAACGAAGTCCCTGGCCCTCTTCCCGTCCTTGGAGCAGCAGCAGCCTTCAGCTGGAGCAGAAAGATCCGGCGCCGGATCCAAGCCGTCACCCCCGAAAGGCGCTTCACCCCATGAAATCCGTAGCCACCCATCAGGCTGGAATCAAAGCCACGACTACCTTGCATTCGCAGTAGCTCATTCGTCCTTATCTTCCTGGCCTCTTGATCAGTGGAGCACCAAGCGTCTTCATTCCTGGTCGTAACCAGTCACACGTTGAAGGCCCGGTCGGTTGGCAGACTGGCAACATTCATCGTTTGGGGGTGAATCTGCTGCGAGACAGTTCAGCGGCCTGATCGCTTGCTGTTCCGTGGCCCTCGAGCCCCATCCCATCGATATCCACGCAGATACTCCAGCAGGCAAGCCAGAGGGCCGCTTTCAACCCTGCCATTCCTGATGACCAGCAGCAAGGAATTCAAAGAGTTCGATTCGGCCATCCTGGCCGATCGTCTGGCCTTCATGGCGTTCGCGTTGTTCGTGGTCTACCTGATCACCCTGCTGGCCAGCATCCTTCCCGTGCGCCTGCTGGACACGGCCTGGCAACTGCGCTTCATCTCAGCCTGCCTGGATTCGGCCACGGTTCCCCTGGTCGCCCTCGGGCTGCTCCACCTGGCGGCCTATCTCGATCCGGGCAATCCCACCTTGCAACGACGGCGCGACGGCCTGGCCCGTCTGGCGATCGTGGCCGTCATCGGCTTCTTGCTCATCGTTCCCCTGCAGGCCTATGCCGGCTGGCAGAGCGTGGCCACGGCCAGGGCCAATGTCGCCCGCCAGCTTTCGGCCGCCACCAGCACCTTCGATCTGTTGCAGGAGACCATCACCACGGCCAGCAGCCTCGACAACCTTCAAGCGCGCCTCCAGGCAATGCAGACCCCCAGCCTGGGGATCCGGTTCGAAAATCTTGCGCTGCCGCTGCCGGAAACCAAACGCACGATGCTCGCCCGTCTCAAGCAGGTGAGGGAGGAGGTGGAGGCCAGGATTCAGGCCCCGACACCCAAGACCGTTGAGGCTGCAACCAGGGACAGCCTGCGCGTCATGCTCTCTTCCTTCGCCCTGGCCATCGCCTTCGCCATGGGCGCCCAGCGCAAGGGCCAGGACGTGCCTTTGCTGGTGGAGTGGCACACCAGGTTCAGCCTCCGAGGCCCTCAAAGGTCGACATCACCGGCAGGGGGCCTGTCTCCGGGTTTCCCTCTCCTTCCCGGACAGACCGCCGCCTCCAAGGGAGAAGCCTACTTTTCCCAGCTGGGTCCAGAAGAAGACGACACCACGGGAACGGGGCTACCCCCTCCCCCCTGAGACCTTGCCTGAGGGCGTCCTGGGTGGCACTATCCCGCTAAAGCATCGGTCCGATGCAAAAAACACAGCGGCTGCAGATGCGTTGCAGATCTGCTGAAAGGTTTAACGACGCTTAGCCCATTGATGCGCTGTCCCTCAGCCCGCGGACAGGCTTTGCAAAGGGTTACAATTACACGGCTTGATCCTGTAAGAAGTCTTGGTGCAGCTTGGGTTTGCCCCTCCACCGCCCCCATCTGATGTCCCTTGCCTGGGCCTGAAACTGCCCAGTTGGAGGCTTAGCACGATCAACCGAGACGTCCCGCATCGCCGCCGTTAAAAAGGTTCTTGAGTCCGAACACATAGGACTTCCGGTGAAAACCTAAGCCCCTGCTCAGCCTCAGCTATAGAACTTTCCTTCTGAATTGGCCTGTGCACAAAGACAGCAAGGCTGCTGCAGAACGAAGATGCGTATGGCGGAAAAGGTTCCCTTCCATCGCCATCCCTCAGCAACAGAGTCAATCCCCCCAGTGACCTGGGCACATTGACTCTGAAGACGTCTTTGAGACTCCATCTGGCAACAGTTGGATGCTCGGGACGCGGATGGAACTCGCTTGCTGTTATCCCTCTATTCGCCATGACTTACACCACGAAGGCGGGGGGCCAACAATCGCCTTCCTTCCTCTTCCCTGAGTTCTCCAACCAAACGAGTCGTTTCACCGATACGACCCTTTCCCTTCTTACTGACGCCTCTGCAGTGACAGCAGAGGCGCCAAATCTGCTGATCCCAGCTGTTCTGGCCAGCGCCACGGCCCCATCGCCCCTTCCGGCCGACGCCATCCGGGAGTCGCTTGAATCCAACTATCTGGCCCAAAGCGCCCAGGGAGCCGTCTTTGAGAAGGGTGTGTCCATCGCCACCACCCCTGATGTGGCTCTGAACAGCCATCAGGTGTTGAGCGATTCCCTACCAAGCGCAGGCGCCGACACAGCCTCCTCCCCAAAGGAGATCAGCTGCGGCTGCAGGGCCTGCAGTGTGCTGGCAGTCAGCAACGGTGACGGTGCCGAAGCCTGGGACATCTCCACCGACCAGGCTCCCCTGGTGATGGGCAACGTCGTCACCCTCGGAACGGGGGTGGATCTGAGCGAGGTGTTCCAGCTGCACAGCAACCCAACCGCCACGAAGACGATCTTCCTCGACTTCAACGGCTATGCCATCAACAACACCCCCTGGGAGAACGGCGGCAACCTGAGCCTGAAGAGTTTCTACAGCATCGTTGATTCAGCCGCACTGACGGAAATCCAGCGGATCTGGCAACGGGTAGCCGAAGACTTCGCGCCCTTCAATGTCAACGTCACCACCCAGGACCCAGGCAGCGAAAGCCTGCGGAAGTTCGGCAGCGGCGATGATCGCTGGGGCATCCGCGTGGCCTTCACCAGCAATCTCAACCTGCTCACTGGCAAGCCCATCACCAATGCCGGCGGTGGCGGCACGGCCTACTACAACAGCTTCAACTGGAGCACCGATGACGTGGCCCTGGTGTTCAACCGGGGCGAGTACACCGCTGCGGAAACAGCCAGCCACGAAGTGGGTCATGCCCTCGGCCTCAGGCATGACGGCGCCGGCACTTCCACCGAGTACTACGGCGGCCACGGCGGCACCGGCCCCACCAGCTGGGGCACCATCATGGGAGCGGCCTGGGTAGGTAACGACGAAAACCTCACCCAATGGAGCAAGGGTGATTACTTCGGTGCCAACAACACCCAGGACGACCTCGCCACGATCACCAACGGCAACGGCATCACCTATGCCGCCGATGACCATGGCAACAGCTTCGCCGCGGCAACAGCCCTGACGGGCCTGACCTTCAGCAGCTTCGGCATCATCGAGCGGAACACCGACATCGACATGTTCCGCTTCGAGACCGGGGCCGGCCAGGTGTCCTTCGACATCGTCAACGCTTCGCGGGCCTTCATCGGCTCAGCCGGCAGCTACGTCACCGAATACCTCACCGCCCGTGGCGCCAACCTGGACATCGCCGCGACCCTCTACCGGGCCGATCAGAGCATCGTCCAGACCTTCAACCCGGCCGATCTCACCACGGCCAGCTTCTCCATCAACCTTAACGCGGGCACGTACTATCTCGGCATTGACGGCGTTGGAGCTGGCAACCCCTTCGCCAGCACCCCCACCGGGTACACCGACTACGGCAACCTCGGTCAGTACATGGTGAGCGGCAGGGTGCAGGCCAGTTCGGTCGTTTCCACGACATCCACCCCGCCACCGCCGCTGCCGGCTCCCACCATCCTGGCGACCTCTGCAGACACCCTGGTGACCACGGAGGCCGGTGGCACCGCCACGTTCAAGGTGGCCCTCTCCAGAGCCCCCGGCAGTGCCGTCACCCTCCTGCTCAGCAGCAGCGACAGCACGGAAGGACTCGTGAAGACCAGCAAGCTGGTCTTCACGGCCGCCAACTGGGAGACCCCGCAGACGGTCACCATCCAGGGGGTCGATGACACCCTTGTGGATGGCAGCCAGACCTACAACATCCTGATGACCAGCACGAGCACCGATCCGGCCTTCAATGGCTTGAGCGGTCCCGCGATCTCGGTTCAGAACAGCGACAACGACGCCGTCTCAAAAACGACGACTGCCATCCCAGTGATCTACGACGCTGGCGCGCTGCAGCAGACGAACACAAGGAAATTCAACGTAGCCCCAACTGTGGTGGGTGCGCTGGCGGACATTCACTCCAGCGACGACCAACGCCTGGCCATCACCGAAGGAAGTTGGAACAGCACAAGAGGCACAAACATCACCATCGGTAGCTACCAGTGGACCTTCGACAAC
>JBBQIH010000125.1:0-7653 GCA_038324725.1 Cyanobacteriota bacterium
TGATTCTTCCACCAGGGGCAGCACCACATAGGCCCGCTGGCCTTTGGCCACCTCCTGGCGCACGAGCTCCCAGGCGCTGGGGCGCTCCGATCCCCGCAGCAGGCGGGTGCGGATCGGGGTGCGACCCGGCGGCAGTTCATCGATCTGGCTGATGTCCAGATCGCCATGGATCGAGAGGGCCAGGGTGCGGGGGATCGGGGTGGCGGTCATGGTGAGCAAGTGGGGCTGGAGTCCCTTGGCCAGGAGCCGGTTGCGCTGGCGGACACCGAAGCGGTGCTGCTCGTCCACCACCACCAGGCCGAGGCGGTCAAACTGGACAGGGTCCTCGAGCAGGGCGTGGGTGCCCACCAGCAAGTTCACCTGGCCGTTGGCCAGATCCTGCCGCACCTGCCGGCGGCGGCGGGCGGGGGTGGAGCCGGTGAGCAGCTCGAGGCTGACGCTGAGCTGGGGCAGCCAGCCGGCCAGCTTGTGGAAGTGCTGGGCCGCCAGCACCTCGGTGGGCGCCATCAAGGCCCCCTGGCAGCCCGCCTGGATGGCACCGAGCAGGGCCGCCAGGGCCACCACCGTCTTGCCGCTGCCCACGTCCCCCTGCACCAGCCGGGCCATGGGCTGGGGACGCTCCATGTCGGCGCGGATCTCCGCCAGCACCCGGCTCTGGGCCCCGGTGAGGGGAAAGGGCAGCAGGGCGAGGAACCGGCTCACCAGATCCTCGCCGCCGCTGGACAGCAGCAGCGGCGGGGCGGGGGAGCGGCGCAGGCGCTCACGCCGCTGGCCCAGGGCCAGCTGCAGCAGCAGGAACTCGTCGAACACCAGGCGCCGGCGACAGCGCTGCAGCTCCTCGCGGTCGGCGGGGCGGTGCAGGCCCTGCAGGGCCTCACCGCGGCGCACCAGACCCAGCTCCAACCGCACAGGCTCGGGCAGGGGATCGGGCCAGCGGCTCGCCGCCGGCAGCACCGCGGCGATGGCCCGGGCGAGGCTCTCGCCGCTGAGGCCCTCGGTGAGGGCATAGACGGGCACGAACCGTCCGATCTGCTCCGATCGCACCGGCGCCCCGGGCGCCTCCAGCACCTCCAGCAGGGGATCAGCGAAGCAGGGTCCGTAGGGACTCTCCTTCACCAGGCCGCTCACGGCCACCGTGGATCCCACCGGGTAGAGCCGCTGCTGGGCCTTCAGCCAGCCGGGGCTGCTGAAGCGACGGCCCGCGAAGAACCGTGTCACCTTCAGTCGAGCCGTCACGTCCTGGAGGTGCAGCTCCAGGATCGCCAGGTTGGGGTTGCGCGGGCTGCCGAAGGCATGGCAACGGCGCACCGTGGCCACGATGGTGGCGGTCCGCCCCGGCTCCAGGGCGGCGATCCGCACCAGGTGGGCGTAATCGAGATAGTCGCGGGGGTAATGGTGCACCAGGTCGCGCACCACCAACAGCCCGAGGGCGGCCAGCCGGGTGGCGGTCTTAGGGCCTATGCCGGCCACCTCCGCGAGGGGCCTCTGGTCCGACAACCGGACCGAAGCGCCGCTGCCCGTCCGCTCCGCCGCGGTGGGCGGCACCAGCCGCAGGCGGGGGGGAGCCACCGGCAAGACCTCCCGGCGGCGGCAACGCAGCTCGTGCAGGGCCTGCCGCAGCTGTCGCACCAGTGACTGGCGAGCCGCCAGGGCAAGCTCTCCATAGCCGCCGAAGTCGCTGGCCAGGGCGGCCAGCCGCTGGCGCTCAGCGGCCTCCAGCCCCGCCACCGGAGCGGTAAGGCTGGCGACGACAAAGGCGCTGAAGCGGTCCCGCCGTCCCTGCAGATCGCCAAAGCCAGCCTCGGCCTCGAGGCGACAGGCGAGCTGCAGGGGCGTGCACCAGGCATCGACAGCCGAAAGGGAGGACGCCATCCCCCCCTCGCCGGCGGAGGGCCCGGTCAGTCGCTCGGGATCGATGGGGGGCGGATGTCCTGCAGCCAAAGTTGTTCGGCCTGATGGATCCGCGACCTCCGTTGAAGGCCACGGAACTGCTGGGCCATTCTGCGAACCTCCTGGCGATGCTGCTGCAGCCGCCGCCGGCAGGTGCGTAGGCGGGGTTCCTCCAGTTCCAGCTCCACGGCCCGCAGCAACACCGCCATGGTCTGGGCCTGGGAGGAGCGGCTGGGGCCGAATGGCAGGGGCAGTCGCATCAGGTTGGCGGGGGCGGCCATGGTCTCCAGCTGGCCGTCCAGAACCGCATCCAGCAGGCTGACCGGCAGCAGGCTGCTGCTGACACCGCACCGCAGCAACTCCACATTGATGGCATGGGACAGGTTGCGGAGCCGGCGGCCCAGGGCCAGCTCCATGCCGTCCATCCAGCGAAGCACCTGCTCGGGATCCCCCGGCAACCGGCCGGCCTGCCACAGGGAGCGATCGTCTGACGACACAGGCTCTCCATCGTCGTCGTCGTCCTCGTCCTGCTCCAGCGCCTGGTCCTCGGGCTGTGCATCCCCATCGGCGTCCTCGTCGGCCGCATCCTCGCCGTCGGAAGAGGTGTCAGCCCCACGGCCCAACGCCCCCAACAGGAAGGAGGCTCCGGTCAGGGGTGGCGCCAAGGCGATCTGAACCGACCCTGGCGGCAGAGGACCTGGGTCCGGGGAGCGATCGCTGATCTCCCCACCCAAGGAGAGTTCCTCCAGGAGCTGCTGCCGGTCGTGGCGCTCGCGTCGCTCGTGCTCACGGGAGATCTGGGCGGCGAGGATCACCAGCTGCTCCACCGTCAGCAGGCTGGAGCATCGACTCACCAGCTCCCCGATCTGGTCGAGCAGCAGGCGGCGGCGTTCCACAGGCAGCGCGATGTAGCGCTGGGGGTGAACCTGGGTGGCGAGATGGAAGCAGGCCTGCTGCACCCGCTGGGGCAGCACCTGACGCAGCACCTGGAGATACAGGGCCACATGGCGATAGAGCTCAGGGTTCGACTGCGTCAGCTGCCGGGTCAGCTGCAGCAGCTCACCCGGCAGATCGATGGCGTCAGACGGTTCGCTCAAAGGCTCGGGCTCAGGCCGCCGAGCCCATCGCCGCCACTTCCGCGGCGAAGTCGGCCTGCTCGACCTCGATGCCCTCGCCGAGGGTGTAACGGGTGAAGCGGCGTACGCGGATGTTTTCGCCGGTCTTGCCGGCGGCCGACTTGACCATCTCACCCACCGTCTGGGTGTTGTCGCGGATGAAGGGCTGGTCCATCAGGGCCAGCTCCTTGAGGCGCTTGCCGATGCGCCCGGCCACGATCTTGACCTTCATCTCCTCCTTCTTGCCGGCGAGGTCGTCTCGGCCCATCTCGATGGACTTCTCGCGCTCCGCCACGTCGGGGGGAATGTCATCGGTGGTGACGTATTCCACGTTGGGGCAGGCGGCGATCTGCATCGCCACGTTGCGCACCAGCTCCTGGAAGAGGTCACCCCGGGCGACGAAATCGGTCTCGCAGTTCACCTCCACCAGCACGCCGACACGGGCACCGGTGTGGATGTAGCTGCCGACGGACCCTTCAGCGGCCGTACGACCAGCCTTCTTCTCGGCGGTGGCGATGCCCTTCTGGCGCAGCCATTCGGCGGCCTTGGTGGCATCCCCACCGGACTCGGTGAGGGCCTTTTTGCAATCCATCATGCCCGCGCCGGTCTTGTCGCGCAGTTCCTTGACGAGCTTCGCTGTGATCTCAGCCATGGGTGGGGAGGGAGGGAGGTCGGGAGGGAGAGAAGGGCTCAGGCGTCGTCGTCGCCGCTACGCTGATCCTGGGCTCCATGGCGGCCTTCATTGATGGCATCCGCGAGGCGACCCAGCACCAGTTGCACGGAACGCACGGCGTCGTCATTGCAGGGAATGGGGACGTCGCAGAGATCCGGATCGCAGTTGGTGTCAAGCATCGAAACGAGCGGGATATCGAGCTTGCGGCACTCGAGAACGGCGTTGGTTTCACGGCGCTGATCCACCAGCACCACCACATCGGGCAGGCGACGCATGTTCTTGAGGCCGCCGAGATACTTCTGCAGGCGGTCGAGTTCGCGGCGCAGGACGGCGGCTTCCTTCTTGGGCCGCATGGCGATGGCACCGGAGGACTCCATCCGCTCCAGGTCCTTGAGGCGGTCGATGCGGGCGCGCATCGTGCTCCAGTTGGTGAGCATGCCGCCCAGCCAGCGCTGGTTGACGTAAGAAGCTCCACAGCGGGCGGCTTCCTGGGCGATCACCTCAGAGGCCTGCTTCTTGGTGCCGACGAACAGAAAGCGCTTGCCGCTGCGGGCGGCACTGCGGGTCCATTTGTAGGCGTTGTTCATGCAGACGGCGGTCTGCACGAGATCGATGATGTGGACTCCGTTGCGCGCGCAATAGATGTAGCGCGACATCTTGGGATTCCAGCGACGGGTCTGGTGTCCGAAGTGGGCACCAGCTTCCATCATCTCGGAAAGAGTGACGACAGCCATTTTGGTTGTAGTGGGGTTTCGGGTTGGCCTCCACCTGCCAGGGATGCCGCGCCATAGGGAAGGCAGCGGATCACCCGAAACGTGCAGGTGTGCGGTGTTGGGGGTACCCGATCAACCTACCAAATGGCCCTCCTGGCGGGCTTCGGCATGGAGGGCCCGCACCCCGAAGCGGTTGAGGGGCAGCCGCAACAACTCCATCGCCAGACCTGCCTTGCCGTGGCGAATCAGCCAGGCCAGTAAGGGCCGCAGGCTGCGTTCATTGATCAGGCCGCCCAGGGTGAGCAGCTCCCACAGCGCCAGGTGCAGCCAGGTGTACTGGATGATGAATCGCACCCGCCAGGTGGGGTGCTTGCGGTAAAACACCAGGCCCATGCGGGCCCGTTCCCGTTCCACCCGCACAAGGTCCGGGATCTGCTCAAGGCTCAGGGGCGGATGCCAGTGATAGCCAACGGCCTCAGGGCAGCGCACCAGCCGCACACCGATGCGGCGCAGCCGTTCCCCCAGCTCCAGGTCCTCCCAACCGTAGAGACGGAAGCCAGTGTCGAACAAACCCGACTGCTCCAGCACCCGGCGATCGATCGCCACGTTGCCGGTGGCGAAGTAGGCCCAGGAGAGGTCGCGCAGCTTGTGGGGCTCCGCCGTGGGCGCATCGAAATTGTGGGTGTTGATCACCGCGCCGTAGGTGAAGCACAGCCGGTCGCCGCTCTCCGTCCAGGCGCGCTGCAGGGCTGTGGCGTGGTGCATCAGGAACCGCTCCGTCACCACCAGATCACTGTCGATGAAGACGATCACATCGCCACGGGCCTCGTCCACACCCCGATTGCGCCCTTCGGCAGGACCGCCGTGATCCTGGCGGATCAGCCGCAGGTGGGGGAAAGCCGTGGCATGGGCATCCAGCCAGCGCACTGTGTCGTCGGTGGAGCCGTCATCCACCAGCACCACCTCATAGGCCTCGAGGGGACCGCCCACCTCCTGCCGCTCAAGCGCCTGCAGGCACTGGCGCAGGATCGGCAGCCGGTTGTAGGTGGGGATGACGACGCTGATGAACATCGGGGTTCGGGGCGTGGCAGGGCCGCAAGCAGCCGCCGGAGGAGGGCCGGGAATGGTGGCCATGAAAAAGGGGGATCCCGATCGAATCCCCCGGTACCGCCATGACCGGACTGGAAAGGTCAGTCAGCGGCGCCGCCGTTGTTGGCCGTGCCGGTCACGCCGTTGCCAGCCCCTTCACCGCGGCCGTCGTTGCGCAGCTTGCGTTTCTTGAACTTGCGGGCGTAGGCCCGGTTGCGCTCCTGCTTTTCCTTCTTGAGGTTCCTGCGTTTCGACATAGGGCTTCGGCGCTTCGAAAAGACTGTGAGGTTCCACCTTACTCAACCGCCCTTGGTCAACCGACCCTCATCAACCGACGATGGCCTCACTGGCCATCAGTCGGCCATCCTCCATCCGTACCAGGCGGTCGGCCACATCAAGGATGCGCGGGTCGTGGGTCACCATCAGCACGGCACAGCCTTCGTCCCGGGCCAGTCGCTGGAGTAGATCCACCACCTCCCGGCCGGTGCGGCTGTCGAGGGCGGCGGTGGGTTCATCGGCCAGCAACAGGCGGGGATGGGCCGCCAGGGCCCGGGCAATGGCCACCCGCTGCTTCTGGCCGCCGGAAAGGTCGTGGGGGAGCTTGCTGAGGTGGTCGGACAGCCCCACGGCCCGTAGCCACTCCCGAGCCAGATCGCGACGGGCCCGGTAGCCCAGATCCGGCAGCAGGTCGGCCCCCATTTGCACGTTCTGCTCGGCGGTGAGGCAGCGCAGCAGGTTGTGACCCTGGAAGATCATGCCGACGCTGCGGCGCAGCAGCTGGCGCTCGTGGCGGCTGGAACCGTTCAGCTCGCAGCCCAGCACCTGCACCGAACCTTCCATCACCTGACGCAGGGCCCCCACCAGGGTCAGCAGGGTGGTCTTGCCGCACCCCGAAGGCCCCGTGAGCAGCACCACCTCCCCGGGATGGATCTCCAGGTCGATGCCCTGCAGCACCTGACGCTCCATGGAGCCGGTGCCGTACCAGTGGCTGAGACCCCGCACCGACACGGTGGCGAGGCCTTCGCCCGTGCTGGCGGTGGGGGGGGCGGAACCGGAGTGGAGGGTGGTCATCGGCTCAGAAGGATTGACTCAAAAGATGTCCGCTGGATCGGCGTCGCCCAGCTTGCGCATGGCTAACGCTGCCGAAGCCATGCACATCACCAGGATCATCAGGAAGACGGTGATCGCACGGTCGGAGGCCATGGCCACCGGCAGCTTGGTGGCGGCGTGGATGACGCCATACAGAACCTGACCGGCGCCATAGGCAGGCAGGTAGCCGAGGATCGCCAACAGCAATCCCTCCCTTGCCACCACACCGAGCAAGGTGACAAGTTTGTAGCCCATCGCCATCAGGGTGGCGTACTCCGGCAGGTGGTCGCTGACATCGGAATAGAGAATCTGGTAGACGATCACGCATCCCACAACGAAACCCATCGCGGCGCCGAGGCTGAAGATGAAACCGATGGCGGTGCTGCTGCGCCAATAATCCATCTCCAGATTGAGGAAGCCCTGCTTGGTCAGGATATTCACGTCTTCAGGCAACAGCCCACGCAGTCGCCTGGCCACGAGGGACGGATCGGCACCTGATTGAAGGCGGATGAGTCCAAGTTCGATGCTGCCGGGGGGGGTGTTGGGCAGCAGGCTGAGGAAGGTTTCGCTGCTCATGAGAATGTTGCCGTCGGCGCCGAAAGTGGGGCCTGAGCTGAACAGACCTGCGACTCGGATTCGCTTGCCGGACACCTCGCTCTCCACGATGCGGCCTTCACGGAACCATTGCGCCACCGGTCCGAACTCGTCGCGGGAGAGCTCATCGAAAAGCACCCTGCCCTTCTGTGTGAGCAGCTGGGCCTTGCTTGTGACGGCCGGATCGATGAACAAGGGATCTTTCGGTTCGAATCCCAGAGAGAGGATCGCTCGTGTCGACTTGGACTGTGGATTACGCCACAAAAGGATGTTCCAGTGCAGGGGTGTGGTGCCGACGACGTCCGGATCGGCCATGGCCTGTACCAGCCGACGCTTGGGGAAGCCACCCATGCTGATCGAACTCTTCGTGCGCGGGCTGATCAGCACCAGATCGGTGTCGAAGAGCTTCTGCAGCGTGACGCTCGAGTCGAAGAGCGCATCACGGAAGCCCAGCTGCATGAACATCAGGATCCCGGCGAAGCTGATACCG
>JBBQIH010000126.1:0-7612 GCA_038324725.1 Cyanobacteriota bacterium
CACCGCACCGCCCAGCTCCGCCATGGCCTCCTGGGCGGCCTGAAGCGGTGTGCGGCCGTTCTCCAGGCGGCGGCCGATGTCCTCGCTGACCACGATGGCGTCGTCCACCACCAGGCCGCTGGCCAGCACCATGCCGAACAGGGTGAGGGTGTTGATCGAATCGCCGCTGAGCCGCAGCACGGCCAGGGATCCGATCAGGGCCACGGGCACGGCCGAGGCGCTGATCAGGGCGAGTCGGCTGTTGCCGAGCCCCAGCACCAGCACCAGAAACACCAGCAGCACCGCATCCCGCAGGCTCGCGGTGGTGCGGTCGATGCTGGTGCGGATCGAGGCCGCCTCATCAACGATCACCTGCAGATCCACCCCCGGCGGAAAGCTGGATCCGAGAGCTTCGAGGGCCCCATTGATGCCCTGGCTCACCTCCAGGGCGTTGCTGCCGTCCCGCTGGAAGACCCCCACAGCCACCGCCGTCTTGCCCTTGAGGTCGGTGGCGATCGATTCGTAGTTCTCGCTGCCCAGGCTCACCCGGCCGACATCTTTCAGCAGGGTGACGCCACCGTTGGCGCTGCGGTCGATCACCAGACTCTCGAATTCCTGGGCGCTGCGCAGGCGCCCTTCCATGCGCAGGGGCAGGGTGATCAGCTGGTCGTCGGGGGAGGGGGCGACGCCGGCCTGGCCCAGGGCGGCCAGCACGTTCTGCTCCTCGAGGGCGTCCCGCACCTCAGCGATGGTCAGATCGCGTTGTTCCAGGCGCAGCGGATCCAGCCACAGCCGGAAGGCGAGCGAACTACCCCCGAACAACCGCACCTCCCCCACGCCGGGCACACGTTGCAACCTGTCGCGGATCACCTGATCCACCCAGCCGCTCAGAAAGACGTCGTCGTAGAGGTCGCGGCTGGCGCTGAAGCTGAGCACCATCAGCAGGTCGTCGGAGGTGCGCCGCACCTGCACGCCGAAGCGGGACACCTGGGCCGGCAGCTGGCGGCTCACCACCGCGGCCTCGTTCTGGGTGTTGATCTGGTTGAGCTCGGGATTCCCCCCCTCGAAGCCGAGGGAGATGCTGCTGCCGTTGCTCGAACTGGTGGAGCGGATCGAATCCAGCCGTTCCAGACCGTTGAACTGCTTCTCCAGCAGGCTGGTGACTCCCTGCTCCACCACTTCGGGGCTGGCGCCCGGGTAGCTGGCGCTCACCGACACCCGGCCGGGGGCGATCGGAGGCAGGTTCTCCACCTTCAGCCCGGGCAGACTGATCAGGCCCCCGAGGAGCACCAGAAGACTGAGCACAAGCGTCAGCACGGGCCGACGCAGGAACGGATCGGAGATCGACTTCACGGAATCGCCTGAGCGGGCACCGACCTTTTCGCCCGGTGATCCTGGCAGGGGAATCAGCGACCCTGCGATCAGCGCAGGTCGCGTTTCAGCACGGCGTAGAGATAGTCGGGGGATTTGTAGCGGCTCGGGAGGCAGATGTGGAGCTGTTCCAGCCGGCTCCAGCACACCGTCCGCTGGATCGCCTCCAGGGTGCTGCCTTGCTTGAGCAGCAGCCGCATCGCCTTGCAGTACAGGGAATATTTCGCCTCAAGCTCGCCGATCGTGGGGGGCTGACCCTGGACCTGGGGCATGGCGGAAGGGGGCGCCCGGGTTTTTCAGGGACGCATTGCCACTCTACGAGCTGGCTAGTAGCCCCTCGACGCCCAACGCCCTCGCCGCAGGGGCATAGCCGAGGGTGGCGGCCTGCGCATCGCTGAGCCGCCCGGCCGCATGCAGCACCCCCGTGATGCGCGGAATGTCGAGCACGGCATGGCAGCGGTAGCCCTGATTGGCGAGCCGCTGGCGGGCGCTGGTGTCCGCCTGGCCGCCATGGTCGATGAACACCACCACGTCCTCCACCTCCAGGCCGGAACTTTCCAGCTTGGCGATGCCCTCGAGCACGCTGGTGCCGGTGATCAGGATGTCGTCCACCACCACCACCCGATCACCCTCCTCGAAGTCCCCCTCGATCAGGCGGCGGGCCCCGTGGGCCTTCACCTCCTTGCGGGGGTAGAGCAGGGGCTTGTGCAGCTGCAGCGACAGCCCGGTGGCGGTGGGCAGGGAGCCGTAGGGAATGCCGGCGATGCGGTCGAAGACCAGCTCTCCGAGCTGGCCGGCGTAGGCATGCAGCACCCGGTGGAAGAGGTTGGGATCGGAGATGATCTGGCGCAGATCCACGTAATAGTTGAAGACGGCCCCGGAGGCCTGCACGTAGTCGCCGAACAGCAGGCAGCCGATGTCGAACAGATCGACGATCAGGCTGGCCAGGGGATCTCCGGCTCCATCGCCGACTCCAGCGCCATTGGCGGCCGCGCCGGCCTGGCTGGCGCTGTCCTGAAGGCGCTCCGGCAGCCACAGGCTGCAGACATCGCTCTGGTCCTGCGCCCGCCGCTCCAGCCAGCGGTCGCGCCGTTCGCTGATGCGCTGTTTGAGGGCGGCCGATCGCTCGGCGATGTCATCCTCCACCAGCAGGTTCTGGGGCAGGGGCATCAGCAGGCCGTCGGCGGACGGGCTCAATCCGGCCTCCAGCAGGGCATCGAGCCGGTCCTCCTCGCCCCAGAGGCTGCGCAGGATCAGGAAACGCTCCGGCGCCTCCTGGCGCACCCGGGCCAGGATGGCGGGGTCACTGGTGCCCACCTCCAGCAGCAGCTGGTCGGGGGTGGCCCAGAGCTGGCTTTCCCGCACGATGCGCAGGTAGAGAGGGTTGTCCTCGTCGGGGTGGTGCTGCAGCACCCTGGCGGCGGCGTTGGAGCTGTGGCAAGTGATCACCACCGCCTTTTCCGGGTACAGCAGGAACGGGGCGGCGATGTCCTGGCCGGCCAGGGGGGAGAGGGTGACGCCGTCGGCGCCGAGGTCGCGGAACAGGTAGTGGGCCAGGGCCGAGGAGCTGTTCAGGTCCCCATGCTTGGCATCGATGATCAGGGGGATGTCGAGGGGGACCAGCTCCCGCACCTCCCGCAGCAGCTCCAGGCCGACGGGGCCGAGGGCCTGGTAAAAACCGAGGCTGGGCTTGTAGGCGCAGACGTGATCAGCGGTGGCCTCCACCACCGCCTTGATCCAGTGGCGCGCCTGGGAAAGAAATGATCGGCCCCCCATGCCGCGGCGGTGGGCCCAGGCCTGCAGCATCTCCGGATTGGGGTCAAGGCCGGTGACCAGGAGCGACTGACGGGCGGCGATGGCGTCGGTGAGCCGGACGAAAAAGCCCATCGCGCGGGGGGTGATTGACCAAGGTGCTAGGGCGAGGGGCGCCGCCTGTGCGAGGGGGTGACACAGCTCTTATTGATCCCTCCGCCTCAGGCGGTTGGTCGTGTGGAGGGTCGGCAACCGATCAGGCCGATGAGCAGGGCGCCCGCCAGAACCGGGGTCAGCACGAAATCGTTGACCAGCTCCAGTGAGGCCCCCAGAGGCTGGTTGAAGCTGATGGCCAGGTAGGGGATGAACCAGGCGGACAGGATCGGCACCAGCACCAGGGTGATCCAGGTCCGCCGGCCCGTGCCAGGGAGGCTCCGGCAGAGCAGGGCACCGGTGAGCCCCAGGACGGGCAGCAGGAAAATGAACTGGTGGTCGTGGGACTTCGTGAACAGGTAAGTGCCCACCCAGGTGCCGGTGAAGAGGCAGACGGTCACGGCGACCAGCCGTGAATCGAGTCGGCTGGCTTGGGAGGCCAGGAAAGCGTGCAGGCTTCCCGGCAGTTCTTGCCGGGAAGCTCCGACCACACCCGCCAGGAGAAAGAGCAGCTTCATGCCCAGGCAGCCGAAGGCCAGGACTCTGGACTGGGCTCCCGACAGGTTGAAGTCGGCCATCCACTGGTGACAGATCTGGTGGGCCATCAGCCCATGGCTGAGCAGGCCGCCTGTGGGGGCGGGGGAGTTCTTCAGGATCGGGCCGAGCCAGGGGAGCACCAGTCCAAGGCCGGCCATCCCACCCAGCAGGGCCCATCGGAGGCTTCCCTGGCGTAGTGGGCCCCTGAAGCTCCCGCCAGCGCGGACCACGTAGGCGGTGAGGATGCCGAACAGAGGAAGCACCTTGGTGGACACCGCCAGGAACGCCATGGCGCCTGCAGCGGCGGCGGAGCGCCGCTATCCGCTCGACAGAGCCAGGGCTAGAAAGGCGAGGAGAAGATAGACGATCAGGTCGTTGTTGGCCCGCTCGAGCACCAGCTGGAAAGGCAGGGATGGGTAGGCCAGGGCCAGCAGGGGCCCGGCCACAGCGGCGGAGGGGATCAGGATGAAGAAAAAGACCCCGGTGAACAGGGCGACGGTCGCCCCCGATAGCACGCCCATCCACCCCAGGCTCGCGGCCGAGAGACCCAGGAAGCGGAACATCCAAAGGGCCAGAGGTGGTTAGGTGAAAAGGCGGCCATAGGGGTCACAGTCACAGTTCACCCGGCCGTTGAAAAGATCGCTCAGGTTGCCGTCACAGCGGGCGCTGTGGGTGAGCATGGCTAGGTCGGCGAAGGAGGGGGAGCGCATGGCGACCTGCCCGATCGGCGCGAAGGCCAGAGGGTGCCAATCCTGCAGGGAAGGAATGGCATAGATGACGAGGGAGAAAAGGATGTAGAGGAAGGTGGGCCCGGCCAGAAAATAGCCCACCCGGTTGCTGATATCAGAGCCAACGAACACCTCATTGTTCCCATTTCGCATCGATGGCATAGGGGTTGGAATAATGCGTCCAGATCAACAAGTAAAGAGCAGATTGATGCGCAAGAGCATTAATCCTCTGCCAGTAGCTCTCCATAAACGGGACGCCAACGGCACGCTTCCAGCCGTGCCAGTGCCTCCTGGCCGGTGGCGGCGCTCCGGGCCAATCCCTCCTGCACTGCCGCCATCGCCACCGCTTCGGCCACGGCCCGCGACACCGCCTGCACGGACGTCAGGGGTGGCATCAGCGGCGCGTCCGGATCGCTGGCGGCTGGAATCACCCCGGCCAGAGCCTCGATGCTGGCATCGATCATCGTGTCGCTCACCTCCGAGGCGCCCACCGCCACGGCGCCGTATCCAAGGCCCGGGAACACGAAGCAGTTGTTGCACTGGCCGATCACCCGTTCGATCGGCTGGCCGGCGCTGCCGAGGCAGACCACGGGCGGGAAGGGGCTGCCGGTGGCCACCAGGGCCCGACCGTGGCTCCAGCGCAGCAGGTGTTCCGGCGTGATCTCCGCCAGGTGGGTGGGATTGGACAGGGGCAGAACGATCGGCCGCTCGCCACCGCCGCAGAGGGCCTCCACCACCGCTTGGTCGAAGGCCCCGGCGGCGGTGGACGTGCCGATCAGCACCCCCGGCCGCACCGCTTCGACCACCGCCAGCAGGCCCGGCCCGTGGGCGCTCTCGCCGGCCTCCTTCCCGAAGTGTGCCGACAGCTGCACCTGGGATTTGGCGAAGGGGCGGGCGCCGTCCGCGAGGGATGGGGTGGCGGCGTGGATCAGCCCGTCGCGGTCGATCAGCCAGAGGCGGTCGGCGGCCTCGGCGGCGGTGAGCCCCGCCCGCTGCAGCAGGCGCCAGAGCCGTTCGGCGATGCCGCAGCCCGCGCTGCCCGCCCCGAAGATGACGATCTGCTGGTCGGCCAACTGCTTGCCGAGGCCGCGCAGGCCGGCCAGGATCGCGGCAGCGGCGACGCTGCTGGTGCCCTGGATGTCGTCGTTGAAGCTCGGCACCCGGCGCCGGTAGGCCTCCAGCACGGGGCGGGCATGGGCGGCGCCGAAGTCCTCCCAGTGCACCAGGGCTCCGGGGCACACCCGCTGCACCGCCGTGATGAAGCGGTCGAGGAAGGCGGTGTAGGCCTCCCCCTGCAGCCGGGGTTGGCGCAGGCCGGGGTAGCAGGGGTCGGCGAGCAGTTCGGGCCGGTCGGTGCCCACATCGAGCATCACCGGCAGGCCCCGGGCCGGATCGAGCCCGGCACAGAGGGTGTAGACGGCCAGTTTTCCCTGGCAGATCTGGATGCCTCCCACCCCCTGGTCGCCGATGCCGAGGATCCCCTGGGCGTCGGTGACCAGGAGCAGGTCAGGGGCCTGGCCCGTGGAGCCGCCGCAGGCCTGGGCCAGCAGCTCCTCGAGACGATCCTGCTGCGGTGCCGCCAGGTAGATCCCCTGGCTGGGGCTGCGGTAGGTGTGGCTGAAGTGCTGGATCGCCTGGCCCACCGTGGGGGTGTAGACGATCGGCATCGCCAGCTCGATGTGGTCGGCGAGAAAGCGGTGGAAGAGGGTGACGTTCCGCTCCCTCAGGGTCTGGAGATAGGCGTAGCGCTCCAGGTCGCTGCCCATGGCGTGGAAGGCCAGCCGGCAGCGCTCCACCTGGGTCTCGATGGTCTCCACCTGCCAGGGCAGCAGGGCCTCCAGCCCCAGGTCCCGCCGCTCCGCCCGGCTGAAGGCGGTGCCTTTGTTGCGCAAAGGATCATTGAGCAGCTCGGCGCCCTGGAGGGTGGTGCTCCGCTGGCGGCGGGGTTCGGCGACCACGGCGTGCTCCTGGGTCCGCTGGCGCCCCCATCATCCATGGGCTGGCTGGCGAGAGTAGCCCTGCAGACCCGTCGTCCCTGCGCCACCCCCCTTCGCATGCAGCCCCTGCCTCCGATGAGCATCGTCCGCTACGAGGACGGGCAGGGCCGGATCCACCTCGCCAGCCTCCATCCCAGCGGGAGCCTGGAGCGCCTGGCGGGCGACCTGTTCGGCGATCTGCTGCCCACGGGCGAGCCGGCCGCGGTGGCGCGGATCCTGGCGCCGCTGGAGCCCCGAGCCATCCTCTGCATCGGCCTCAACTACCGGCGCCACGCCGCCGAAACCGGCGCGGCGATCCCGGAGTACCCGGTGCTGTTCATGAAGTCCCCCGGGGCGGTGCAGCACCCGGAGGGGCCGATCACCCTGCCCACCACCGCGCCCAGCCACCAGGTGGACTACGAGGGGGAACTGGCGGTGGTGATCGGCCGTACCTGCCGCAACGTGCCGCGCTCCGAGGCCCTGGCGGTGGTGCTGGGCTATACCTGCGCCAACGATGTCAGCGCCCGCGACTGGCAGAAACAGCAGCGCCTCGGCGGCGGCCAGTGGTGCCGCGGCAAGAGTTTCGACAGCTTCGCCCCCCTGGGGCCGTGCCTGGTGAGCGCCGCGGCAATTGCCGATCCCCAGGTCCTCGGCCTGCAGACGCGTCTCAATGGGGGAACCGTGCAGGCGGCCAGCACCGCCGACATGATCTTTCCGGTGGCGGAGATCATCGAATTCCTCAGCGCCAGCACCACCCTGCTGGCCGGCACGGTGATCCTCACCGGCACCCCCAGTGGTGTGGGCATGGCGGCGGATCCGCCCCGCTGGCTGCGCCGGGGCGATACGGTCGAGGTGGAGATCGAAGGGATCGGCGTGCTGCGCAACCCGGTGATCGGCGAAACCCTCCCCGGCCCGGCCCCGTCTCCCGCGTGATCAAGCTCCCCACCGCGTGGACCGCCCAGCCCGAGCGGGCCGAGCGCAGCGCCGGTTACCGCCACTTCGCCCTGCTGGGCCAGCGGGGCCGCGGCCGCGATCGGAGCGTGGAACTGCAGGCGGTGCTGGATCCCGGCTACCGGCTAGTGGTTCCCCTGGTCGAACTGCGTGACCGCCAGGCCT
>JBBQIH010000127.1:0-7608 GCA_038324725.1 Cyanobacteriota bacterium
TGATGTTCTGCGCCTTCGAGGGCCCGCCCCAGATCCTGCGGCTGTACGGCACCGCCCGCACGATCCAGTGCGGCGAAGACGGCTGGGAGGCGCTCTACGGCCTGTTCGAGCCCCTGCCCGGCGCCCGTCAGATCTTTGATCTGGCCATCGACAAGGTCCAGACCTCCTGCGGCATGGCGGTGCCGAAGTACGCCTACGGGGGGGATCGCACGGCCCTCGACAGCTGGGCCCGCCGCAAAGGGAGCGAGGGGCTGGAGCGCTACTGGCAGCGCAAGAACCGCCGCAGCATCGACGGCCTCCCCGCCCCGATCCCCGCCCCCAGGCCCACCGGCGACGGCACGCCCTGACTCAGAGCAGGGGCAGCCGCAGCAGCTGGGCCCACAGCTCCGTGCCCGCCGCCAGGGCACCGGCCTCGGCGGGGATCTCCAGCAGCAGGTCGGCCCCCTGCAGCGAGCCGATGCGGGAGGAGGCCTGGCTGCCCTCCACCAGCGCCAGCAGGGCACCGTCACCATCCACCTGCAGCCGGGCCCGGGCCAGTTCGGGACGGCCGGCGCCACGCTTCAGGGCCGAGGCCAGGCGCACCTTCAGCCGCGGCAGCACCACCACCTCACCCCCCTCCAGCCGTTGCAGGGCCGGCCACAGCAGTTGCAGGGCCGTGATCGCCGCGGCCACCGGGTTGCCGGGCAGGCCGAAGAAGGGCCGCGGCCCCAGCCGGCCGAAGGCGAAGGGCCGGCCGGGCTTGAGGAACAGCTTCCAGAAGCCCACCTCCCCCAGTTCGGCCAGCAGGGGCCGGATCCAGTCGCTGTCGCCGGCCGACACCCCGCCGGTGCTCACCACCACGTCGCAGCCGCTCGCCAGCTCCAGCAGGGCCCGGCGCAGGGCGAGCGGATCGTCGGCCACAACCCGCTCCTCGCTGACGGGGTAGCCCAGCCGCTCCAGCAGGGCCCGCAGCAGGGTGCCGTTGCTCTCCCAGATCTGGCCCGGCCCCCGCGCCGCGCCGGCCGCCACCAACTCATCGCCGCTGATCAGCAGCCCCACCCGCGGCTGGGCGTTCACCAGCAGCGTCGCCACACCGCAGCTGGCCAGCCGCCCCAGGGCGGCCGCCCCAAGGCGCACACCGGCGAGCAGCAGCTCATCGCCGGCTGCGGCCTCCTCCTCAGGGGCGCGGATCCAGGGGTTGGGGCCCGCCTCCCCGGTGAGCACCAGGGTGGTGGCACCGGCATCGGCGGCCACCAGCTCCTGGGGCAGCACCCTCTGCGCCCCCTCCGGCAGGGGCGCGCCAGTGAGGATGCGGATCGCTTCCCCCTCCGCCAGCACCGCTCCGTAGGGGGCTCCTGGGGAGGAACGACCCACCAGACACCAGCGGCGGCCCTGGGACGGGACGGCGGCCTCGGCAATGGCATAGCCATCCATGATCGAGGCCCGGAAGCCCGGCACGGCCGCGGCGGCCCGCACCGGCTCGGCACTCACCCGGCCCAGGCACCGCACCAGCGGCAGCCGTTCACGGCCCTGCAGCGGGGTGATCGCCGCCAGCACCCGGCGGCGCGCCTCCTCCAGGGGCAGGCCTTCGCGGGGGAACGGTTCAGCCATCGGCCTCCCCGGCCGGGCTCTGCACACCGGGGTGCTGCCACGGTCCCCGGCGCCCGCCGTCCTTGCGCAGCAGCCGCACCGGGCCGATGGTCATGGCCGGATCGGCCGACTTGACCATGTCGTAGAGGGTGAGCAGGCCCACCTGCACCGCCGTGAGCGCCTCCATCTCCACCCCGGTGGCACCGGTGGTGCGGGCACTGGCCTGCAGCCGCAGGCCGCTGCCATCGGCGCTGGGCTCGATCAGCACCTCCAGGCCCGTGAGGGCAATCGGGTGGCACAGGGGAATCAGTTCCCAGGTGCGCTTGGCGCCCTGGATCGCCGCCACCCGGGCCACCGCCAGCACATCGCCCTTGGCCGCCCGACCCTCCAGCACCAGCGCCAGCACCTCGGGCGCCATGGTGATGAAGCCCTCGGCCACGGCGCGGCGATCGCTGGCGGGCCGGTCGCCCACCTCCACCATGTGCACCTGGCCGGCGGCGTTGAGGTGGGAGAGGCCGGGCTGGCTCATGCCGAAGTGGACGGGGATGGACGGTGCCCCCAGCATGGCGCTCATCGCAGCGCCAGCAGGCAGCCGGTGGGCAGGGAGAGCACCAGGGGGCCGGCGGCGGCGGCTTGGCTCAGGACATCCCAGGCGCGCCGGCGCAGCTCCACCAGGATCGGCTCTGGGGCCCCGGTGCCGGCGGGCCTACCCGCCGGCACCACGAAGACCGTGACGTGCAGAGGCCCCTCGCTCACCCGCACCACCCGGCAGGACCAGTAGTGATGGGCCGCCCCAGCCACGGGGGCGCTGGCGGGGGCCGTGGCCAGTTCCAGATGGTGGGCCCGCATCCCCACGTGGCTGATGGACGCCTCCAGGGGCTCCGGCGTCTCCACTTCCAGGCCCCAGGCCAGGGCGAGCAGCCGGGTGGGCCCGAGCCGCTGAACCGCCGAGATGTTCTTGCAGCCCGTGAGTCGCGCCACCGCCACCGACCCGGGCCGCTCGAACACCTCCCAGCGGGGTCCATGGCACAGCCGCACCCCCCGGTCGATGACCAGCAGCTCCTCGCACAGCCGGTAGGCCTCTTCCATGTCGTGGGTGACCAGCAGGGTGGGCAGCGCGGAACGGGCCAGAAGCTCCTCCATCAGCTGCTGCAAGCGGCGGCGGCGATGGGCATCCTGGGAGGAGAGGGGCTCATCCAGAAGCAGCAAATCCGGTTCCGTCACCAGGGCCCTGGCCAGGGCCGTGCGCTGCTGCTGCCCCCCCGAGAGCTGGGCGGGATAGCGTCGCGCCTGCTCCAGCAATCCCACCGCCGCCAGCTGGGCGGCCACCCGGGCGTGGCGTTCGGCCGGCGGCAGGTGGGCCAGCCCGAAAGCCACGTTGGCGGCCACGCTCAGGTGGGGGAAGAGGGCATCGTGCTGGAGCATCACGGCGATGCGGCGCCGCTCCGGCGGCAGATCGATGCCCCGTTCCGCGTCAAACAGCACCCGGCCGTTGAGTTCGATCCGGCCCGCCTGTGGTCGCTCCAGGCCGGCCAGGAGGCGCAGCAGCAGACTCTTGCCCGCCCCGGAGGGTCCAAGGATCGCCAGCCGACGGCAAGGCGTGTCCAGGGCCAGGTGGAAGCGGAACCCGCCGTGGCGCTGGTGGAGCGTGAAGCGGAGGGCGAAAGGGGCCGGAGCGGCGGCAGCGGTGGCGGGCGCGGCAGCGGTGGCGGGCGCCGCTGGGGAGAGGGGCACGGGCGGCGACTCCGGCGTGGTGGAGCCCTCCAGCACCGGTCGGCGACCCCGGCTCAGAAACAGCTGCACCAGCCCCAGGCAGAGACCGTTCAGCAGCAGCACCTGGCCGGTCCACACCCAGGCCTGGGGCAGGTCGCCGGCATCGACAGCCGCGTAGATGGCCAGGGGCAGGGTCTGGGTGCGGCCGGGGATGTTGCCCGCCAGCATCAAGGTGGTGCCGAACTCCCCCAGGGCCCGGGCGAAGCCGAGGCTGAGGCCCGCCCCCAGCCCCGGCAGCACGAGGGGCAGGGTGATTCGCCGCCACACCCGCCACGGCCCCGCCCCCAGGCTGCGTGCCACCCCCTCCAGGCCAGGATCCAGCTGCTCCAGCGACGCCAGCAGCGTGCGGTAAATCAGCGGGAAGGCCGCCATCGCCGCACTCAGCACCGTGGCGGGCCAGCTGAACACCAGCTCCAGCCCCAGCCGCGCCAGTGGCTCCCCCAGCGGTCCGTAGCGGCCCAGCAGCTGCAGCAGCACGAAGCCCAGGACCGTGGGCGGCAGCACCAGGGGCGACAGCAGCAGCAGATCGGCAGCGGCACGCCGCGACCCCCGCCAGCGCCGCACCCGGTCGGCGGCGAGGAACCCCGCCGGGGTCACCAGCAGCACCGCCAGGGCGGCGCTGCGCAAGGACAGCATCAGGGGAGAGAGGCCCGGAGCGGCCTCCATCAGGGGGCCCGATCGGGCAGGGACTCGAAGCCGTCGCGGCGGAACTGCGCCTGGGCGGCGGGGGTGAGGAGGGAGCCCAGGTAGGCCAGGGCCCGCTGGGGCTGGCGGCTGCTGCGCGGCACCGCGCCGCTGTAGCGGATCGGGGCATGGCTGGCCGCCGGGGCGGTGGCGACCACCCGCAGCCCCCCCAGCTGCACCGCATCACTGCGGTACACGAACCCAGCGTCGACGTTGCCGGCGGCCACCGCCCGGGCCACGGCCCGCACCGACCCCAGGGGCACCAGTTTCGGGGCCACGGCGGCGGTGAGGCCGAAATGGGCCAGCACCTGGCGGGCGTAGTCGCCGGCCGGCACGGTGCCATCGCCGATGGCGATGCGCCCCACCCCGGGCCCGGCCAGGTCGGCGATCGCCAGGGGCCTCCGCGGCGCCCGGGCCGGAACCACCAGCACCAGCCGGTTGCCCAGCACATCCCGGCGGCTGCCGGCCAGCAGCAGGCCCGCCTTCTCCAGGGTGTCCATCGGCCGGCTCCCGGCGGAGAGAAACACATCAACAGGGGCCCCCTGCTGGATCTGCTGCTGCAGCAGCCCGGAGGCGCCGAAGTTGAACTGGGGCCGCGCCTCCCCCCGGGCCCTGGACATGGGGACCGCCAGGGCCTGCAGCGGCCCCGACAGGCTGGCCGCCGCGCTCACCAGCAACGGGGTGGAGGCGGCCCTTGCCGCGGCCGCCAGGGCCCCGATCAACAGGGGGACGGCCAGCAGGGCCGATCGGCGCCGCCAAAGGGGCCGCGGGATGGCCATGGAAGACGGCGTCGGCAGCCTCAAAAGGGTATCGGCATCGCCACATCGGCCGGCGCCGGCGCACAGGACGGCACCCGCTCCTCCACCACCGCACCCACCACCACGATCGAGGGGGAAGCGAAGGCCTCGGCCTCCACCTGGTCGGCCAGGACGGCCAGGGTGGCCACCAGCTGCCGCTGGCCCCGCACGGTGCCCTGCTGGATCACGGCGGCGGGGGTGGTGGGGGCCAGCCCCCCCGCGATCAGCTCCGCGACGATGTGGCGCAGGTTGTGCAGGCCCATGTAGATCACCAGGCCGTCGCTGCTGCGGGCCAGGCCGCGCCAGTCAACGCCGGGACGGCGCTTGTCGATCTCCTCGTGGCCCGTCACGAAGGTGACACTCGAACCCGCCCGCCGGTGGGTGACGGGAATGCCGGCGTAGGCGGGGGCGGCGATGCCGGCCGTCACCCCCGGCACCACCTGCACCGGGATCCCGTGGGCCGCCAGGTGCGCCGCCTCCTCACCGCCGCGACCGAACAGGAACGGATCGCCGCCCTTGAGGCGCACGATCAGGCGCCGGCGGCCCGCCAGTTCGCGCAGCACGGCGTTGGTGCTGGGCTGGGGCACGGAGTGGTAGCCGCGGCGCTTGCCCACGAAGTGCCGCTCGCACGCCTCAGGCACCAGGTCCAGCAGGGCGGTGGGAACCAGGGAGTCGTAAACGAGGGCGTCACACTGCTGCAGCAGCCGGTGGGCCCGCAGGGTGAGCAGGTCGGGATCGCCGGGACCGGCCCCCACGAGGTACACGGTCCCGGGGCCGTCGTCGACGCTGGGGGCCAGGGTCTCGTCAGTCATGGCAACGCCATCAGGGCCTCCAGCAGCACGGCCCGGAACCGGGGCCGCTGCAGCAGCGGCAGGCCCAGCGACGGCGGCAGGGCGTCGGTGAGCCGATTGGCCGCCAGGGCCAGGGGCAGGGCGGGGCCAGGCAGGGGCAGCGGAGCATCCTCGGGATTGGGGGCACTGTATGAAGTGGCGCGGCAGCGTCCACCGGTGACCGCCTCCAGGTGGGCCAGGAACGCCGCCCCCAACGGCCCCTCCAGGGGGTGATGCAGCAACCACGGCCCCACCTCCGCCGGCGCCGCGGTCTGCGCCTTCAGGGCCGCCAGTTCGGCGGCCAGGGCCCCCTGCCAGGCGGGCCAGGAGCCCAGGAACGGCAGGCGCCGCAGCGGCCCGCGCTGATGGCAACGGGCGGCGATCCGCGGCACGTCCCGGCGCACATGGCTGCCGGGCAGGAGGAACAGGGGCACCAGCAGCAGGGGGGCCGCGCCGCTTCCGGCCGGAAGGGCCGGGGGTTCCCCTGCGGTGAGCGCCTCCAGCCCCACGGGCGCCCCACGGCCCTCTTCCAGCTGACGGGCCAGGTCCTGCAGTTCGGCGGGGATCACCCCACCGGCGCGACCATGCACCACCAGCAGAAGGGGGCTTGCGATGATCCGGCGCATACCCCTCAGCCTACGGAGGTCGCCGCGCATGTCGACGCCGAGCCCGTCGGGGGAATGGACACCGCAGCGGCGTCAGCAGCAGGGGGAGGCCCTGGGGGCCGACCACGGCCGCTGCCGCGAGCTGATTGCCGCCCTGGGCAGCGGCGAACGCAGCGGCCGGGCCCTGAGCCGGGCCGAGGCCAGCGAAGCCCTCGATCTCCTGCTCGATGGTCGCTGCAGCGACGCCCAGGCCGGTGCCTTCCTGATCGCCCATCGCTTGCGGCGCCCGGAACCCCACGAGCTGGCCGGCCTGTTGGACAGCTACCGGCAGCGGGGACCCCGGCTGGCGGCAACGCCGCGCCGGGTGCTCAGCTTCGGGGTGCCCTTCGATGGCCGCAGCCGTTCCGCACCACTGCTGCCCCTGGTGGCCCTGTTGCTGGTGACGGCCGGCGCCGGGGTGGTGCTGCATGGCGGCGGCCCGATGCCCGTGAAGTACGGCTTCACCACGGGAGAGGCCCTGGCCGCCCTCGACCTCGAGCGTCGCGATCTCCCCTGGAGTGCCGTGAACCGGCGCTTCGCCCAGGAGGGACTGGCCCTGATGCACCAGCCGCTGCACTTCCCTGCCGCCGAGCGGCTGGTGCCGGTGCGGCATCAGATCGGCAAGCGACCGCCGATCGCCACCCTCGAACTGCTGTGGAGCTGCCACGACGGGACCCACCTGCAGGTCAGCGGCTTCGTTCATGCCCCCACCGAGCGGCTCGCCCGCCAGACCCTGGCCGCCACCGGCCAGGACGAGCTGCTGCTGATCAAGGGGATGGAGGGGGGCGTGGAGCTGCCCACCAACCGGGTGGCGATCGCCTCCCAGCGGCAGGCGGGAGCAGGGGGAGAGGAGGGAGACTCGGAACGGCTGATCCTGCGGGCCCGCGACCACGGCCTGGGGGCACCGGAAGTGCCGCTGGAGAGCGTGGCGCAGTGGCAGCACCAAGCCAGGGACGCCCTGGCCGCCTCCGGTCCCCTGGCGGCTGGCCTGATCTGGAATGGTGGATTCCTGCTCTGGCGTGCCGGCATCAGCGAGAGCCTCCAGGCGGGGCTGACCCTGGCGGAGCGGCTGCTGGAGGATGGGGCGGTGGAGCAGCGACGCCGCCAGCTGGCCGACGGACTGGCCCTCACAGCAGGGGGTACCCCCCCAGCAGGGCAGCGACCCGATCCAGCAGGTTGTTGATCAGCTGGCGCCCCTGGCGCTCCCCCTCCTCCCCCCAGCGGGCCTGGCCGGCCCGCACCTGGTCGACCCCGTCCGGCCCGAGGGCCAGCCGCACGTAGTCGCCGTCCTCGTCGAGCCAGGCCTGCAGG
>JBBQIH010000128.1:0-7606 GCA_038324725.1 Cyanobacteriota bacterium
GCCGTGGGCGCCGTGGGTGTGGTGAGCGTGGCCAGCCATCTGGTCGGCCCCAGGATCCGGGCCATGCTCCTGGCCCACCTGAGCGGCGACGTTGCCGCCGCCCTCGACGCGCACCAGCAGCTGCTGCCCCTGTGCCGGGCCCTCTTCTGCACCACCAACCCCATCCCCGTCAAAGCCGCCCTTGAGATCAGCGGCTGGCCGGTGGGTGCCCCCCGACTTCCCCTTCTTTCCGCCGATACCGACGTGCGACAGCGCCTTTCCTCAATCCTGGCTGCCCTGCGTCCTACCTGACGCCAAGGCTGATTTCCAGAGTCACATCCGCTCCCGCTTCCCGTTCCTTTCCACTACCCCAGTTCCTTCCTTACATGTCCAATCCAAACGTCAATCCCATTGTCCGCTCCGGCAACGGAACCAAGCCCAAGCACGAGGGTCTGCGCGTCATTCCCCTCGGCGGCCTGCACGAGATCGGCAAGAACACCTGTGTCTTCGAATACGGCGATGAGCTGATGCTCGTTGATGCCGGCCTTGCCTTCCCCAGCGATGGCATGCATGGCGTCAACGTGGTGATGCCCGACACCAGCTATCTGCGCGAGAACCAGAAGCGCATCCGCGGCATGGTGGTCACCCATGGCCACGAAGATCACATCGGCGGCATTCCCCACCACCTCAAGAACTTCAACATCCCCATCATCTACGGTCCCCGGCTGGCGATGTCGATGCTGCAGGGGAAGATGGAGGAGGCGGGCGTCACCGACCGCACCACGATCCAGACGGTGGGTCCGCGGGATGTGGTGCACGTCGGCCAGCACTTCAAGGTGGAGTTCATCCGCAACACCCACTCGATGGCCGACAGCTTCACGCTGGCCATCACCACGCCCGTGGGCGTGATCGTCTTCACCGGTGACTTCAAGTTCGACCACACCCCTGTCGACGGCGAGACCTTCGATATCCAGCGCCTGGCCCATTACGGCGAGCAGGGCGTGCTCTGTCTGTTCAGCGATTCCACCAACGCCGAGATCCCCGGTTTCACACCGCCGGAGCGGTCCGTGTTCCCTAACCTCGATCGCCACATCAGCCAGGCGGAAGGCCGGGTCATCATCACCACCTTCGCCAGCTCGATTCATCGCGTTTCGATGATTCTCGAACTGGCGATGAAGAACGGCCGCAAGGTGGGACTGCTGGGCCGCTCGATGCTCAACGTGATCGCCAAGGCCCGGGAGCTCGGCTACATGCGTGCCCCCGATGATCTGTTCGTTCCCATCAAGCAGATCCGTGATCTTCCGGATCGTGAAACCCTGTTGCTGATGACCGGCAGCCAGGGTGAGCCGCTGGCGGCTCTCAGCCGCATCTCCCGCGGCGAGCACCCCCAGGTGCAGGTGAAGTCCACCGACACGATCATCTTTTCGGCCAGCCCGATCCCCGGCAACACCATCTCAGTGGTGAACACCATCGACCGGCTGATGATGATGGGCGCCAAGGTCGTCTACGGCAAAGGCGAGGGCATCCACGTCTCCGGCCACGGCTGCCAGGAAGACCACAAGCTGATGCTGGCGCTGGCCAAACCGAAATTCTTCGTGCCCGTGCACGGCGAGCACCGCATGCTCGTCTGCCATTCCAAGACGGCCCAGTCGATGGGTGTGCCGGCTGACCACATCCTGATCATCGACAACGGCGACGTGGTGGAGCTCACCCCCGACACCATCAACAAGGGCGAACCGGTCAAGGCCGGCATCGAACTGCTGGATGCCTCCCGCAACGGCATCGTTGATGCCCGGGTGCTCAAGGAACGCCAACAGCTGGCCGAGGACGGTGTCATCACCCTGCTGGCGGTGATCACCACCGACGGCGTGATGGCGGCGCCGCCGCGGGTGAACCTGCGCGGTGTGGTCACCGCCGCCGATGCCCGCAAGCTCTCGGTCTGGGCCGAACGGGAGATCACCTGGGTGCTGGAGAACCGCTGGAACCAGCTCGCCCGCAACACCGGTGGCAAGGCTCCGGACGTCGATTGGGTGGGTGTGCAGCGGGAGGTGGAGGTGGGCCTGCAGCGCCGCCTGCGCCGCGAGCTGCAGGTGGACCCGCTGATCATCTGCCTGGTGCAGCCCGCCCCTGCGGGTACACCGGCCTACAAGGGCCGGGCCGATGCCGAGCCCGACACCCGTCCGGCGCCCCGCGGCGGCCGCCGGGAGGGGGGCGCGCGCCAGGCTCCTTCCGCCGTGCCCCAGCGCCAGCTGGTGACGGCCGCCTCTGCGGCCCCAGCGGCCACCATGGCGGCCCCTGCTCCGACGGCCGCGGCGGTTGTCACCAAGGCTCCCGCTGAGGAGCCGGAACCCACCGGTCGCGTCCGCCGCCGTCGCTCCGCCGCCCCTGCCGGCTGATCCGCCGATCGCCTCGGCTGGGGCCTCGGCCTCAGCCGATCTGGACCAGCATCAAGCCCCTGAGCAGGTCCTCATCGGCGATGTCTGCCGCCGTGGCGGCTGGGGCCGGTTCCTTCCAATCCAGTTCCACGTCCTCGGCCAGGGATGGATCGGCTTGATGCAGCTCGATCAGTTCGGGCTCTTCCACCACCTCTGGAATCAGCGAGGGCTCGCTCCAGGGGGCGGCTGCGACGGCGGGCGAGGTCTCGACATCCTCGACGGAGGCTGGTGGGGATGGCGTTTGTGAGGTCGATGAGGCCGTAGCTGAGGCGGCCGTCGCTGCGGCCGTGAGCCAGGGGGCCGCCGGCCCTGGGCCACCGCTGGTGGGGGCCTCAGCCGGGGCTGGCTCGGCGCGCGGGTCTTCGATGGCGCACTGGTTCAGTCCCTGCGCGGCGATCCTGGTGATGGCGGCTTCGCTGCTCTGGGCCGCCACGGCCCTGTAGTACCCGGCAGCTGCGCCCTTGTCGGTACAGCCGTAGAGCTGGGTGTGCCCCAGCAGCAGCTGCAGCCGCATCTGCAGTCCCACCAGCTGGGGGTTGTTCGACTGCCGCAGCTGCAGCAGCAGTCCCTCCCCCTCCTGCAGCACCGCGGCCCAGTTCTCCTTCGAGTAGGCCTGCTCGATCACCGCGTAGCGCTGGGCGGCTTCGTTGGCGGTGGTCTCAGCCATGGAGCGCGTCATGTGTTCGGACCCACAGTGTGCTGCGATCCCAGTGCAGTTGCCATCCTCCGGCCAGATCCAGTCGGCCCGGATCTCCCCCCGGGGCCAGTCGGCTCACCAGCCTGTCGAGGCTGGTGGCGTCCGGGGCGTTCCCCAGGCGCCGGTGCAGCCAGTGCTGCAGCAGCCGGCGCTGGCTGGCTGGGGCCAGGCTGGCCAACCGCCGGCGTGGCAGCTGCCCGGGAGTCGCTTCGGCCTCCAGGGACCCCAGGGCCAGCTCCAGCAGTTCTGCCTCCGCCTCGACCTGCTGCTCCAGCCGTTCCGCCTGGGCGCTGATCCGCCGGCAGGCTCCGGGGTGGAGGGCTTCCAGCACCGGCATCACCTCGGCGCGCAGCCTGTTGCGGGCGAAGCGCAGATCCGCGTTGCTGCTGTCCTCCCAGACGGGCAGGCTGCGCTCCCGGCAGAGACGGCCGGTGTCGGCGCGGTCGAAGACCAGCAGGGGGCGGGCCAGCCCCAAGGCGCCGGCCTCCGGCCCGAGGCGGCGACTGGCCCCGAGGCTGGCGAGGCCGCGCAGGTGGCTGCCGCGGGCCAGGTTGAGCAGCACCGTTTCGGCCCGGTCGCTGGCGGTGTGGCCTGTGACCACATGGGTGCAGGCCCAGCGATGCGCCGCCTTGGTCAGGCAGCCGTAGCGCCAGTCCCGGGCCGCAGCTTCGCTGCCCGGGACCGGATCGGCCCGATCAACCTGCAGCTCCAGGCCCTGGCTGCGGGCCCACTGCAGCAGTTCGTTGGCCTGGCGCGCGGCGTCGGGGCGCCAGGCGTGGTCCCCGTGCCACAGCTGCAGCCGCCAGCCATGCAGATGCCGCAGGTCGAGCAGGAGGGTGGTCAGGGCCATGGAGTCCTGCCCCCCCGACACGGCCAGTAGCAGGCGCTCCCCCGCCGGCAGCAGGGAGGGGCGCCGAAGCAGATGGCGGTGCAGGCGCGCCTGATCGCGTCCCCAGGGCCGCCGCGGCTGGCTTGGGTCGGGTGGGAGAATCACGTCACGCATCCGTTCGCTCGCCAATGTCCCGCCTCTCCAGCCTGCCCACCTCCCTGCATCAGGCGATCCGCCAGGGGCGCGCACTGAAGGTGATCGCCGGACTGGACAACTTCGATGCGGTCCGGGTGCAGCAGGTGGTCAGGGCCGCCGCCGCCGGTGGCGCCGACCTGGTGGATCTGGCCTGTGAGCCGGCCCTGGTGCGCCTGGCCCGGGAGCTGGCACCCCAGCTGCCGATCTGCGTTTCGGCAGTGGATCCGGCCCTGTTTCCCCCAGCCGTGGACGCCGGCGCGGCCATGGTGGAGATCGGCAACTACGACAGCTTCTATCCCCAGGGCCGCGTCTTCGGTGCCGACGAGGTGCTGGCGCTGACCCGCCGCAGCCGCGAGCTGCTGCCCGAAGCCGTGCTTTCGGTGACCGTGCCCCACACCCTTCCCCTCGCTGCGCAGGAACGGTTGGCGGTGGAGCTGGTGGCTGCGGGCGCCGATCTGATCCAGACCGAGGGGGGAACCAGCGCCCGTCCCCTCAGTGCCGGCGCCCTGGGGCTGATCGAAAAGGCCGCCCCGACCCTGGCGGCCGCCCATGCGATCAGCCGGGCGGTGGCCGTGCCGGTGCTGTGTGCCTCCGGTCTGTCGGCCGTCACGGTGCCGATGGCCCTGGCCGCCGGAGCCGCCGGCGTCGGTGTGGGCTCCGCCGTCAACCGCCTTGACGACCCACTCGCCATGGTGGCGGTGGTGCGTGCCTTGCGGGAAGCGATGCCGATGGCGGCTATGAATCACGTCGAACGGCCTCAGTAAGCTGTCGATCTGCTGAACTTCCTCCCATGGGCTCGCTTGCCTGGCTTCTGCAATGGCCGATCCGGGCCGTCATTCTGCTGTTGGTGGCGCGTTTGCCCCTGGGTGTGGAGCTGGCGAGTTTCACGGCCGCCCTGCTGTCGGCCATCGTCATCGGCCTGTTGGGGACGCTGCTGATCGTCCCGCTGAAGTTGCTGCTGGGGCCGATCTGGTTCGTCTCTTCCTTCGGGGGGCTGATCAGCCCGGTGTCGTTCCTGTTCAACTGGCTGATCACCATCATCCTGTTCAGCCTGGCTGCCTGGTTGATCAAGGGTTTCCGCCTCCACAACGGCCTGATCAGCGCCATCCTCGGGGCGTTGGCCTACAGCGTCCTGAGCAGTGTGGTGCTGGGTTGGATGGGTCTGGACGTGCCGCTCACCAGGGCGATGGCCGCGGCCTCAGGGGTGGGTTGATCGGTTTTCCCCGCCGAGCCGTTCCTTGGGGGTGAACGCCAGAATGGCCTGATGCTTTTCCAGCTTCACGCCCCCTACGTCCCCAAGGGTGACCAACCCACCGCCATCGAAGCGATGGTGAAGGGCGTCGATGGAGGCGAGCGCTTCCAGACCCTGCTGGGGGCCACCGGCACCGGCAAGACCTTTTCGATCGCCAACGTGATCGCCCGCACCGGACGCCCAACCCTTGTGCTGGCCCACAACAAAACCCTGGCGGCCCAGCTTTGCAATGAGTTGAGGGAATTCTTCCCCAACAATGCCGTTGAATATTTCATCTCCTACTACGACTACTACCAGCCCGAGGCCTACGTCCCCACCTCGGACACCTACATCGCCAAGACCGCCTCGATCAACGAGGAGATCGACATGCTGCGGCACTCGGCCACCCGTTCGCTGTTCGAGCGGCGCGATGTGATCGTGGTGGCCTCGATCAGCTGCATTTACGGCCTGGGCATCCCCTCGGAGTACCTCAAGGCCGCCGTCAAGTTCGAGGTGGGCGACAAGCTCGATCTGCGCCATTCGCTCCGTGACTTGGTCAACAACCAGTATTCCCGCAACGACATCGAGATCAGCCGCGGCCGCTTCCGGGTGCGGGGAGATGTGCTGGAGATCGGACCCGCCTACGAAGACCGGCTGGTGCGGATCGAGCTGTTCGGCGATGAGGTGGAAGCGATCCGCTATGTGGACCCCACCACCGGTGAAATCCTCCAGAGCCTGGAGACGATCAACATCTACCCGGCCAAGCACTTCGTGACGCCGAAGGAGCGGCTGAAGGGGGCGATCCAGGCGATCCGTTCTGAGTTGCGCGAACGCCTGGATCTGCTCAACGGCCAGGGGCGGCTGCTGGAGGCCCAGCGCCTGGAGCAGCGCACCACCTACGACCTGGAGATGCTGGAGCAGGTGGGCTACTGCAACGGGGTCGAGAACTACGCCCGTCACCTGTCGGGCCGGGAGGCCGGAACCCCGCCCGAGTGCCTGATCGACTACTTCCCTGACGACTGGCTGCTGGTGGTGGATGAGAGCCACGTGACCTGCTCCCAGCTGCAGGCCATGTACAACGGCGATCAGAGCCGCAAACAGGTGCTGATCGAGCATGGCTTCCGCCTGCCCAGCGCCGCCGACAACCGGCCCCTGAGGTGGGAGGAGTTCCTCGAGCGCATCGGGCAGACCCTCTATCTCTCGGCCACGCCCGGCGCCTACGAGATCGCCAAGTCGGGCACTCCGGTGGAGCAGATCATCCGGCCCACCGGGCTGATCGACCCCGAGGTCATCCTCAAGCCGACCAAGGGCCAGATCGACGACCTCCTGCACGAGATCGGGCTGCGGGTCGAGCGCAACGAGCGGGTCCTCGTCACCACGCTGACCAAGAAGATGGCCGAGGACCTCACCGACTACCTCCTCGACAAGGGGCAGCGGGTGCGCTACCTGCACTCCGACATCGACACCCTGCGCCGCATCGAGCTGCTGCGCGAGCTGCGGATGGGGGAGTACGACGTCCTCGTCGGCATCAACCTCCTGCGTGAGGGTCTCGACCTGCCCGAGGTCTCGCTCGTGAGCATCCTCGACGCCGACAAGGAGGGCTTCCTGCGCTCGGCCCGCTCGCTCATCCAGACCATCGGTCGCGCGGCCCGCAACGTCAGCGGCCAGGTCCACATGTATGCCGACAAGGTCACCCCGTCGATGCGGCAGGCGCTCGACGAGACCGACCGCCGGCGCGAGATCCAGGTGGCCTACAACCGCGAGCGCGGGATCGACCCCACCCCGCTGCGCAAGCGGATCGGTGACATCACCGAGATGCTGCAGCGCGAGGACGCCGACACCGAGGCGCTGCTGGGCAGCGGGCGGTCGCAGTCACGAGGCAAGGTCACCAAGAACGGCGGCAACAGCCACGGAGGGCGTGGGGCCATGGCCGCCGACGTGGGGGTCGGCTCCGGGCGCGTCGAGTCGATGGCCTCGGCCGACCTGGCCTCCCTCATCCAGGAGCTGACCACCCAGATGCACCAGGCGGCCGCCGAGCTGCGGTTCGAGCTGGCCGCGCGCCTGCGCGACGAGCTGGGCGACCTCAAGAGGGAGCTGCGGCAGATGCAGCGCGCCACGACCTGACCGGGCGGGCTCGAGAACTGGCGCACGGCCGGCACCACGTCGGCCGTCGCCCCGGCGGTGGGAGGAGGGTCGACGGTGGACAAGGTCGTGGTCGTGGGGGCCGGGGTGGTCGGTGC
>JBBQIH010000129.1:0-7581 GCA_038324725.1 Cyanobacteriota bacterium
CTTCTTCCTGGCCAGCTCCCTGGCCTCCCTGGCCCTGCCGGGGATGAGTGGCTTCATCAGCGAGATCACCGTGTTTCTTGGGGTCACCTCCTACGAGGGCTTCACGGTCGGCTTCCGCGTCATCGCCATCTTCCTGGCTGCCATCGGCCTGGTTCTCACCCCTGTGTACCTGCTTTCCTTGTGCCGGCGCGTCTTCTTCGGTCCCCGGATTCCGGCCCTGGCAGTGGTGGGCGACATGAAGCCCCGGGAGCTGCTGATCGGCCTCAGCCTGCTGGTGCCCACCCTGGTGATCGGTTTCTGGCCGCGGGTGGCGATCGACCTTTATGAAGCCAGCACCAATGGCCTGGCCGCCGAGCTGGCCAACCAGGGGGCCGTGGCCATGGGACGGTTGGCCGCCCTCGGCTGAGTCACACCCCGGCGCCGGGGTGGGCTGAAATGGGATCTTCCACCGCAGCGGCCGCCCGGCGATGACCAGCACCCTCCAGAGCCCCCCTGCCCTGCTGGCCGGAGAGGGACTGCCCCGCTTCGAGGCCATCACCCCGGATCAGGTGCGGGCCCACATCCCTGAGCTCCTCAACGCCCTGCAGGCGGAGCTGGATCGGGTCGAGGCTGATCTGGCGGCGGCGGCGGCCGCCGCAAGGCCCCTCAGCTGGGCCGAAGTGATGGATCCCCTGCACCGCCTGGGCGAAAGGCTGCGCTGGAGCTGGGGTGTGGTGAGCCACCTCAACGGCGTCTGCAACAGCACCGAACTGCGGGAGGCCCACGCCAGCCAGCAGGCGGCGGTGGTGGCCTTCGGCAACCGTGCCGGCCAGAGCCGGGTGCTCTACGAGGCCCTGCGCAGCCTGCAGAGCCAGGGGGGGCTGGATGCCACCCAGGAGCGGATCCTCACGGCGGAACTCCGGGACATGGAGCTGCGGGGTGTGGGCCTGCAGGGCGCCGCCCAGGACGCCTTCAACGCCGCCAGCCAGGAGCTCGCGGAGCTGGCCACCGGCTTCGGCAACCGGGTGCTGGATGCCACCAACGGCTGGACCCTGAAGCTCACGGACCCGGACGAGACGGAGGGGCTGCCCGTGAGCCTCAGGGAGCAGCTGGCCCAGGCCGCCCGTGATGCCGGCGATGGCCAGGCCACGGCCGCTGCGGGGCCCTGGCTGCTGGGACTCGACATGCCCCGCTTCGGCCCGTTCCTGAAGTACAGCCGCCGCCGCGACCTGCGTGAAATCGCCTACACGGCCCACGTGAGCCGCGCCTCCGGCGAAACCGATGGCAACTGGCCCGCGATCGAGCGGATTCTCACCCTGCGGCGGCAGCAGGCCCACCAGCTCGGCCATGGCTCCTGGGCCGAGGTGAGCCTGGCCTCGAAGATGGCCGGCTCGGTGGCCGAAGTGGAGGCCCTGCTGGAGGACCTGCGCACCGCCGCCTACCCGGTGGCCCTGCTGGAACTGGAGGCGTTGCGCGCCTGCGCGGCCCGGGAGGGGGCGGCCGAGGCGGTGGACCTCAAGCCCTGGGACGTGAGTTTCTGGGCCGAGGTGCGGCGCCAGGAGGCGTTCGATCTCGACAGCGAGGCCCTGCGGCCCTGGTTCCCCCTGCCCCGGGTGCTGGAGGGCCTGTTCGGCCTCTGCGACCGCCTGTTCGGACTCCACATCCGCTCCGCCGATGGCGAGGCGCCCGTGTGGCATCCGGATGTGCGTTTCTTCCGTGTCGATGACGCCAGCAGCGGCGAGCCCCTGGCCGCCTTCTATCTGGATCCCTACAGCCGCCCGGGCAGCAAGCGCGGCGGCGCCTGGATGGATGAATGCCTGGTCCGTTCTCTGGACGGGGCGGGTCAGCCCGTCCTGCCCGTGGCTTACCTGATCTGCAACCAGAGCCCACCGGTGGGTGACACCCCCAGCCTGATGACCTTCGAGGAGGTGGAAACCCTGTTCCACGAGTTCGGCCACGGGCTCCAGCACATGCTCACCACGGTGGAGCGTCCCCAGGCGGCCGGCATCAACAACGTGGAATGGGATGCGGTGGAGCTGCCCAGCCAGTTCATGGAGAACTGGTGCTACGACCACGCCACTTTGATGGGCATGGCCCGCCACTGGCAGAGCGGCGAACCGTTGCCGGAGGCGGAGTTCGCCAAGCTCCGGGCCGCCCGCACCTTCATGGGGGGTGCCGCCACCCTGCGCCAGGTGCATTTCGCCCTCACCGACCTGCGCCTCCACAGCCAGTGGACCCCGGAATGCGGCCAGACGCCCGAACAGCTGCGCCGGGAGATCGCCACTACCACCACCGTGCTGGAGCCGATCGAGGAGGACGCCTTCCTCTGCTCCTTCGGCCACATCTTCGCCGGCGGCTACTCCGCCGGCTACTACTCCTACAAGTGGGCCGAGGTGCTCAGCGCCGATGCCTTCAGTGCCTTCGAGGAGGTGGGCCTGGAGAACGAGGCGGCGATCCAGGCCACCGGCCGCCGCTTTCGTGAGACGGTGCTCAGCCTCGGCGGCAGCCGTCACCCCGGCGAGGTGTTCGAAACCTTCCGGGGCCGGGCCCCCAGCCCGGAGGCCCTGATCCGGCACTCGGGGCTGGGAGCCGCTGGCGGCTGAGGGGTGGGGGCCCGGCGAGGCCTTAGTTCTCGCAGGCGCTGGAGAGCGAGTGCATGGTCTGAACCTGGCCGGGGGCCAGAGCGAAGTTCAAGTCACCGGCGGAGCTGGGAACAGTGATCCGCATGGCCATGCCGTCTTCAGGGATGGGATTGAGGCAGCCAGCGTCGAACTGGGAGGAACCGACGGGGATGGCGCCACCGGCGCCGCTCAGAAGTTCCTGGCTGAGGTTGTCCAGGCTCCAGGCTTGCTTCGCTCCATCACTCATCACCATGGGGCGGGTGTGGTTCAGTTTCAGCCCGGCCGTCTCAGCGTTCAGTCTCAATCGCAACCCGGAGGGAGCGTTGATGTCGGAACGTTCAAACAGCACGGCACCCAGCTTGTGACCTGAGCCGTCGTCAAGAAACCAGTTGCCGGTGTCATCGGCCATCGCCGCCGATGGGCTGACCAGGGGGGCGAGCACAAGCAGTCCCATGGCAACGATCCAGGCACTTTCTAGGCTCACAAAACGGCGCCATTGACGAACAAATCCGTGTTTCGTAGCGGAAATGAATGTTTCCATTGTCTTGAGCTGCCTTGTGGACATTCCCAACCTGACGGCAAAATCAGATCGGCCATGGCTGCAATCCACCCCCTGATGATGGGCCAGATAGTCTTATCTTGTTGATCCGAACTTTGCTCCTCTCAGAATCTGAGCATCAGCGGCTGGTTCTGCCATTGACACACCCGGATCGGCTGATCCATCGCCTTGATTTCTTAGCCCGTTCACGGCTGAGTTCCAGATCTCCTCTTGGGGGATGACCGGCCATTTGGGCGTCCTTCTGAGGACGGTAACCACCCATCCTTGCCTGCCCCGCGCCTCAACAACGTTCCTGCGGCCACCATCCCGAGGATGGTCAGCAAGGCCAGTGGATAGAACACATGGTTGTAGCTGCCAAACAGATCGCGGGTGCGTCCGGTCACCAGCGTTCCGATCAAGGCGCCGACGCCATAGGCCGTGAAGACAATCCCATAATTCTGAGCGTACCGATCAGGGTCTAAGAAGCGCAGCGTGATCGTGGGAGCCATCGCCAGCCATCCCCCCAGGCAGAACCAGAACAGGCAGAAGGAGAGGAGATAGGTACCAATCTGTCCACTGCGCGCCTGGATCATCAAGATGCAGGCCACGAAACTGATCGTATAAGAGAAAATGGCAACACAATGGGGCTTGAAGCGATCACTCAACCAGCCAAACAAGGGCCGACTGATCCCATTGAAGACAGCAAACAACGACATGCTGCTGGCCGCCACGGCCGGATCAATGCCGATGAGCTCCTCTCCGACGGAGCTGGAGATCCCGATCGCGCTCAACCCCACGAGCGTGCCAATGACATAACAGATCCACAGGCCATAGAAGGATCTGTTCCTGAAGAGGCTTGTCGGATGATGGGGAGCTGAGGCGACCGCCGACTGGGCAAGGACTGGCTGGGGTTGCCAGGTCTTGGGTGGTAGCTTCATGGTGAAGGACAGGGCCACGATGATCACCATCATGGCGATGCCAAGAAGGCGCAGGGTGGGCCTCACCGTATAGGCCTCGATGAGGTGATTGGCGAGGGGGGCGGTGATCAGTGGGGAGAGTCCAAAGCCAACGATCGTCAATCCAACGGCCAACCCTTTCTTATCAGGAAACCATCGGGAGACCACCAGAATCGGAACCCCATAGACAATGCCAATCCCTGTCCCTCCAATGATTCCGTAGCTGACAACAAGCTCTCCCACCTGGGTGGCAAAGCTCGAAAGAATGTAGCCCAGGCCAACGATGATGCCGCCGACCGCTGTCGTCAGGCGGGTTCCGAGGCGGGGCAGATGAAAGCCAGTCACGGGCATCAACGCCGCATAAAACACCAGCACGACGGTGAACGGCATCAGGCTTTCCGTCGCGCCCATCCCCAGCTCCTGCTCCAATGGGGTTCTGAAGAGGCTCCAGGAATACACACTGCCCAGACAGAGCAGGATCACCATGCCCAGGGGAATCAGGAGCCATCGCCCTTGGCTGGCCGGCCGTCCCAGGAGCATGACCTGGCGCCCAGGCTGAATCGTCAGGTTCATCGGGGTCCTGGAAGCGCGTGGTCAGAGCGGCTGATCGGACTGCTTGGCTGTTGCGCCACAAGTGACGTCTATCCCGCGTCCAGAGGACGATTGAGGGGCTTCGTAACACTTTCAGGCCGCTTGGATCAAGGCTAAACCGTTTCTGTTCGTCCATCCCCAGCGACCTGGCTCGAATTGTCGGGATCCACACGAATCTGTGCAGCCTCAGTTAGTATCAAATGGGCTGATCCTTTCCCGGTGAGTCCTTCGCCCCGTGCCGGAGAGACGTGATGGGAGCCAAGCGAATTCTGGCGTTGGGCGGTGGTTTTGCCGGGCTGTGGAGTGCCTTGGCGGCCGCCCGCCAGCTCGACCAGCTGGCTCTCGCTCCAGACGCCATCGAGGTGTTGCTCGTCAACCGTGATGCTTTCCACGGCATTCGTGTGCGCAACTACGAGCCCGACCTCACACCACTGAGGCTCCCCTTGGAGGCGGTGCTGGCTCCCGCCGGGGTCCGCTGGCTGGTTGGGGAGGTCGGCTCCATCGACCTGGCCGCCCGGACCGTCACGGTGCTATCGGAGTCCGGCCCCCAGATCCTTGCCTATGACCGGCTGGTCTTCGCCCTGGGCAGCCAGCTGCTGCGGCCCAAGGTCCCCGGCCTGGCTGCGCACGGCTTCGATGTCGACACCTATGCCGGCGCCTTCCGGCTCGCGCAGCACCTGAAGGCCTTGGCGCAGCACCCCGACGCACCCGGCCAGTTCACGGCCGTGGTGGTGGGGGCCGGCCTGACCGGGATTGAGGCCGCCTGTGAACTGCCGGCACGGCTGCGGGCCGTTCAGGAGAGCGCCGGCCTGGCCCAGCCGCTGCGGGTCGTGCTGGTGGATCACAACCCCAGGGTGGGCTCCGACATGGGAGATGCGGCGCGGCCGGTGATTGAGCAGGCCCTGGCAGCTCTCGGGGTGGAGTTGTGCCTCGGCGTGCGGGTGGACGGCCTCGATGGCGCCTCGATCCGCTTCGATTCCGGTGAGGTCCTGGCCACGTCAACGGTGGTCTGGTGTGCCGGCATGCGGGCCAGCCCGCTCACCGCCGGCTGTGGGGTGGCCACCGATCCCCTCGGTCGCCTGCCGGTCGATGCCTTTCTGCGGGTCGAGGGGCTCAGGGATGTGTTCGCCGCCGGCGACAGCGCCAATCTGGCGCTGGGCGATGGCCACACCTCGGTCATGTCCTGTCAGCACGGCCGGCCCATGGGTCGTTTCGCCGGGCACAACGCGGTCTGCGATCTGCTGGGCCTGCCGCTGTTGCCGTTGCGGATCGATTGGTACACCACCATCCTCGATCTGGGTCCCTGGGGGGCCCTCTACACCGAAGGCTGGGACCGCCAGGTCGTCGCCACCGGGCAGACGGCCAAACGCACCAAGCGGCTGATCAACGGCGTGCGCATCGTCCCACCCCTGAGTGGCGACCGCGGCGAGATCCTCGCTGCCGCCGCTCCGGTGATCCAGCGTCCGCCGCCGCTCGAGCCCCAGGGGCGCCAGCCATGAGCTCCCCAGCCCAGAAGAATCTCCCCGGCGCACCCGTGGGACGGCTTCTGGCGATCGCCCTGCTGCTGGCCGGGGCGACCCTGTTCTTCAGCCAGGGCTGGTACCGCCAGCTGGATCTCGCTGCGCTGCAGGCCTCCCGCAGCCAGCTCGTGGCCTGGCGCCAGGCGGCCCCGCTGCCCACCGCTGCCGGGTATCTGCTGGTGTACGTGCTGGTGACGGGCCTCTCCCTGCCGGGTGCCACCGTGCTCACCCTGGCGGGGGGCGCCGTCTTCGGCCTGCTCCAGGGCACGCTGCTGGTGTCGCTCGGCTCCACCCTTGGCGCCACGGCGGCCTGCCTGCTGGCCCGGACCCTGTTGCGGGAGCCGGTGCGGCGCCGCTTCGGCTCCCGTCTGGGGCCGATCGAGGCCGGCGTCCGGCGTGACGGTGCCAGCTACTTGCTCAGTCTGCGGCTGGTGCCGGTGGTTCCGTTTTTCCTGGTGAATCTGCTGATGGGACTCACCCCCATGCCGCTGCTGCCCTTTGCCTTCGTTTCCCAGCTGGGCATGCTGCCGGCCACCCTCGTGTACGTGAACGCCGGCACCCAGCTGGCCCAGCTCACCAGCCTGACGGGACTGCTCTCGCCGGCCCTGGTCGGTTCCTTCGCGCTGCTGGGCCTGCTGCCCTGGATCGTCAAGCTGCTGCTGGGCCGCTGGCGGCTCTGGCGGCTCTACCGCCCCTGGAGTCGCCCCCGCCATTTCGATCGCAACTTGATCGTCATCGGCGCAGGGGCGGCTGGCCTCGTCACCGCCTACATCGCCGCCACGGTGCGGGCCAAGGTGACCCTGATCGAGCGGGCCCGCATGGGCGGCGACTGCCTCAACACCGGCTGCGTGCCCAGCAAGGCCCTGATCAGCTCCGCCCGCCTCGCCGCGCGCCTGCGCCATGCCGACCGCTACGGCCTCAGCCCCGTGGAGCCCCAGGTGGATCTGCGCCGGGTGCTGGAGCGGGTGCGGCAGAAAGTGGCGGCCATTGCCCCGCACGACAGCGTCGAGCGCTACACAGCCCTGGGCGTAGACGTGCGCCTCGGCCAGGCGCGTCTGGTGAGCCCCTGGGAGGTGGCGATCACCGCCGCCGATGGCAGCGAGACCGTGCTGTCGGCCCGCGCCATCGTGCTGGCCACCGGGGCCGCCCCGGTGATTCCGGCGGTGCCCGGCATCGCTTCTGTGCGGGCGCTCACCAGTGAAACCCTCTGGGACGCCCTGGCCGAGCACCGGTCCCCCCGGCCCAGCCTGGTGGTGCTAGGCGGCGGGCCGATCGGCTGCGAACTGGCCCAGGCCCTGGCCCAGCTGGGCCTGCCCGTGACCCTGCTGCAACGCAACGCCCGGCTGCTGCCGCGGGAAGATCCGGAGGTTGGGGCG
>JBBQIH010000130.1:0-7565 GCA_038324725.1 Cyanobacteriota bacterium
GAATCCACTCGTTTTCAAAGCTGATGGCGTGGCAGCGGCTGGCCAGCTCTCGGGTGGCGGCCACGTCATCGACGGGGGCCAGGACCACACTGACCGCCTCGCGGGTGGCCGGATCGTCGGCGCCGGGGGTCTGCACATGCAGGGCGACGCCAAGCTCCCGGGCGGCCTGGGCCAGCATCCAGGCCAGCTGGCCGCCCCCCACGATGCCGATGGCATCGATCGCAGGGGCGCTGGCCTGGGGATCGGGGTCAGGGATGGTCTGCACCCTCGAAGGTTGTTCGAACCGTGGTCCAGCCTGCCACCAGGGCGTCAACCCCCAACCTCAGAGCCGGGAGGGTCCTCACTGCAGAGGGTTCTCGGCGGCGAAGGCGTAACGGAGCAGGCTGAGCAGCAGCACGATCAGGAACAGTGCCAACCCCACCGTGCAGGCATAGCTGATCTCCAGCTCCGAAAAAGCCTGGTCGTAGACGTAGTAAACGATGGTGCGGGTGCTGTCCGCCGGCCCCCCCTGGGTCATCAGGTACACCTCCTCGAACACCTTGGTGGCTCCGATGGCCGAAATCACCGCCACCAGGGTGATGTAGGGGCGCAGCAGGGGCAGGGTGATGTCGAGGTGGCGACGCCAGCCCTCGCTGCCGTCGAGGGCCGCCGCCTCGTAGAGATCGGCGGAGATCCCCTGCAGGCCGGCGACGAAGATGACCATGTAATAGCCAAGGCCCTTCCAGAGGGTGACCAGCATCACCGAGGGCAGGGCCAGGCCGGTGGAGGTGAGAAAGCCGATCGGTGTGAAGCGATCGCCGAGCAGGGCCCCGAGCCAGCCATTGACCAGCCCGTTTTCCGCATAGAGCCAGCGGAAGGCAATCGCTGCCACCACCAGGGACACCAGGACCGGGGTGTAGAAGGCACCGCGAAACCAGTGGATTCCCGGCAGTTGGCGGTTGACCAACACCGCCAAACCAAGGGCACCGAGGACGATCGGCGGCACCACCCCCACCAGATAGAGGAAGGTGGTGCCGGTCACCCGCAGCAGCATCGGATCAGCCAGCAGGCGGCGGAAGTTGGCCAGGCCCACGAAGGTGAGTGGCTCGCTCACATCCAGCCCCGTGCGGGTGAAGCTGATCACCAGGGCCATGGCCGCCGGGATCAGCACCGACACCGCCAGCAGCAGCAGGGCGGGGGCCAGAAATGCCCAAGCAGAACGGCTGGGCGCCGGCGCGGAAGGGATGGGTGTGGCCATCGGTGCATCCTGCCGGATGTGGGGCGATGCACAATCGGCAGCCAGGCTGGAGGCCACCGATGCGGTTCGATCCGCCATCCCGATGACGGACAACCCGAAGCAGGTGCTGCGTGAGGTGTTCGGCTACGACGCCTTCCGCGGTCCCCAGGCCGCCATCGTCGAGCACGTCTGTGCGGGAGGCTCGGCCCTGGTGCTGATGCCCACCGGAGGCGGCAAATCGCTTTGCTACCAGATCCCGGCGCTCTGCCGGCCGGGTACGGCGGTGGTGGTGTCACCGCTGATCGCCCTGATGCAGGACCAGGTCGGTGCCCTGCGGCAGGCGGGCGTGCGGGCGGCCGCCCTGCATTCGGCCGAAAGCGGCGAGGCGGTGGCGGCCACCTGGCGGGAGCTCCAGGCCGGCCAGCTCGATCTGCTCTACGTGTCGCCGGAGCGGCTCCTGGGAGGCGATCTGATCGAGCGCCTGGCGGCGCTGCCCCTGGCCCTGTTCGCCATCGATGAGGCCCACTGCGTCTCCCAGTGGGGCCATGATTTCCGGCCGGAGTATCTGCAGCTGGCGGTGCTCGCCGAGCGCTTCGCCGCCGTTCCCCGCATCGCCCTGACGGCCACGGCCGATCCCCGCACCCGGGCCGAGATCGTGGCGCGCCTCAGCCTGCAGCAGGCGGCGGTGTTTCTTGACAGCTTCGATCGGCCCAACATCCGCTACCTGCTGCGGGACAAGAGCGAACCCCGGCACCAGCTGCTGGAGTTCCTAGACACCCAGCGGGGCCACTCCGGCATCGTCTACGCCCGCTCCCGCAAGCGGGTGGAGGAGTTCGCCGCCGCCCTGAAGGCCGCGGGCCACGACGCCCTCCCCTACCATGCCGGTCTCGCCGCAGAGACCCGCAGCGCCGCCCTGGAACGCTTCCGCCTCGGCAGCGGCGTGGTCGTCGTGGCCACCATCGCCTTCGGCATGGGCATCGACAAGCCGGACGTACGCTTCGTGGCCCATGTCGACCTGCCCAAGAGCCTGGAGTCCTACTACCAGGAAACGGGCCGGGCGGGTCGTGATGGCCTGCCTGCCGTCGCCTGGATGGTCCATGGCTCCGGGGACGTGCCGCCGTTGCGTCGCTTCATCGACGACTCCGACGCTGAGCCGGCCCAGAAGCGGATCGAGCACGGCCGCCTCGACGCCCTGATCGGTTTTGCCGAGGCCTCCAGCTGCCGACGGCGCATCCTGCTGAGCTACCTGGGCGAAGCGGACGGCAGCGACTGCGGCAACTGCGACGTCTGCCTGGAGCCGAACCAGGGCGTGGACGTGACCGAACCGGCCCGCAAAGCCCTCTCGGCCGTTTATCGGACCGGGGGACGCTTCGGCGCCGCCCACCTGGTGGACGTGCTGCTGGGGGGCGAGACGGCCCGGATCCGCAGCCTCGGCCACGACCAGCTGGGGGTGCACGGGATCGGCAGGGAACTGGATCGGGCCCAGTGGCGCAGCCTCTTCCGCCAGCTCACCGCCCGGGGGTACCTGGTGGCGGCCGCCGACGGCCATGGGGGCCTGCAGTTCGGTGACGACGCGCTGGTCAGACCGCTGCTGCGCGGCGAGGCCCGCCTGGAGATTCGACTGCCGGCGGCGGCGAAGGACCGCCGCGGCGCGGCGGCCGTGGGCGGGGGCGCAGCAACATTGGCCACCACAACGGACAACCCCGATCCGGGACTCCTGGCGGCCCTGAAGGCCTGGCGGCTGGAGCAGGCCCGCCAGCAGGGGCTGCCGCCCTATGTGGTCTTCCACGACCGCACCCTGATCGCCATCGCCGAACGCCGTCCCACCACCCTCGAGGACCTGGCCGGCATCACCGGCATCGGCAGGGCCAAGCTCGCCAGCTACGGGGAAGCGGTGCTGGCAGTGGTCGGGAGCCACACCGCACCGGCCTAGCCTCAGTCCACCCTTGATGACCCGTCCGTGCCGCAGGACTACCGCACCATCACGGTGTCCCTGGCCGCCGATCCCTATCCGATCCTGATCGGGGACGGGCTGCTCGGCCACCTGGGTTCCTTCCTGATCGAGCGCGGCTTCCAGAGCGGCACCCGGGTGCTGGTGGTGACCAACCCCGACGTGCAGGGGTTCCATGGTGCCGAGGCGCTGAGGAGCCTCGCGGCCAGCGGGTTCGCCGTGCGGAGCCTGGTGCTGGAGGCCGGCGAGGAGCGCAAGACACCCGCCACCGTGGCGGCCATCCACGACGCCGCCTTTGACCACCGCCTGGAGCGAGGCTCTCTGATCGTCGCCCTCGGGGGCGGTGTGGTGGGGGACATGGCCGGCTTCGCCGCCGCCACCTGGTTGCGGGGCATCGCCGTGGTGCAGGTGCCCACCACCCTGCTGGCGATGGTGGACGCCGCCATCGGGGGCAAGACGGGGGTGAACCATCCGGGGGGCAAGAACCTGATCGGCGCCTTCCACCAACCGAAACTGGTGCTGATTGACCCGCGGGTGCTGGCCACCCTGCCGGAGAGGGAATTCCGCGCCGGGATGGCGGAGGTGATCAAATACGCGGTCATCGGCGATGGGCAGCTCTTCGAGGACCTGGAGCAGGCCGCCGGCCGGGATCCCCAGGGCGCCCTGGCCAGCCGCGAGGCCATCGGGCCCGAGCTGCTGCAACGCCTGCTGGAGCGCTCGGCCGCCGCCAAGGCCCGGGTGGTGGCCGCCGACGAAAGGGAAGGGGGGCTGCGGGCGATCCTCAACTACGGCCACACCCTGGGCCATGCGGTGGAGAACCTCAGCGGCTACGGCACCTGGCTGCACGGCGAGGCCGTTGGCCTCGGCATGCTGGCCGCGGGTGACATCGCCGTGGCGATGGGGCTATGGAGCCAGGCGGATCAGGACAGGCAGCGCCGGCTGGTCGCGGCCGCTGGGCTGCCCATGGGCTGGCCGGCCCTCGAGCCCGAGGCGGTGCTGACCTCCCTGCAGGCGGACAAGAAAGTGCGCCAGGGCAAGGTTCGCTTCGTCCTGCCCACCGGTGTGGGGTCGGTCACGATCCGCGATGACATCGATCCAGCCACGATCAGGGCCGCCCTGGCGGTCGCCGCTTCGATTGGCTCCCCCTGACACGCAGGTGCGACCCAGGGCGTGCATGCGGGGAAGGCCCGGCTCCCATGGCTCCGATCGTGGTCTTTCGCTGACAGGCAAGGCGCGGGCCCCCAAGATCGGAGACCATCACCGGAAGGTTTTTTTTATTCCTCACGGCCCATGAGCAGTCGTCCCAGCCGGTTCACCACCTTTCTGAGCCAGCCCCTGCGACGACTCGGTGCCTTGGCCAGGACCATCGGGCTAGGGGGGCGGGACGGTTCGGCAGGGCCGGAGTCATCGCCCGCTCAGGCCCCCCCCCCCGCAGCACCCCTCCAGGAGTCGGCAGCGGCCAGGCCTGCGCTGGAGCAGCCGAGCGAAGGCGGCGGTGGAACGTCCTGGGTGGCTTTCCTCCCCCGCGATCCCCAGTGGTCCCAAGTCCGCTGGGCCATCACACCGGCTGACAGGAGCCAGGCCCAGGCCAATGGTGCCACCCAGCTCTGCCTCCGTGTCGCCGACGTGACCGGATTGGACGGTGGGTCCATCCACCCCCACACCCTGCAGGAGGTGGTGGTCGAAAGCCAGGCCAGCGAGTGGTACCTGCCCGTGCCCCTGTCCGGTCGTGATTACAGGGTTGAGCTCGGCTTCCGCAAGGGCGGCAGCGGCGGCTGGATCTCCCTGGCCTTCTCCGCAACGGCCCACGTCCCCGTCCTGGACAGCCCGGCCGTGTCCGTGCCCGATCCCTTCGTGGCCTTCTCCATGCCGCCCGCGATCCAAGGGGCGCCGGCTCCAGCTCCGTCCAGGGAGATCATCAACGACCTGCATGAGCGCCTGTATCAGAGCGCGACAAGCCCCTGGCGCCGCCTCGGCCGAGGTTCGGAGGCCTTCCACGAGAACGACTCCGCCTCTGGTCTGCAGGGAGGCGACGACTTCTCCGCCTCCGGTGCGGGCCGCTGGGCCTCCGGGCGCAGCGGCTCCGGCATCGGTGGGGTGGCCGCTCGCCAGCGCTCCTTCTGGCTGGTGGCCGATGCCGAACTGATTGTTTACGGCGCCACCGACCCCTCCGCCCGGTTGAGCATCGGTGGTGAAGAGGTTCCCCTCTCCGCCGACGGGACCTTCCGCCTGCAGGTTCCCTTCCGGGATGGCCAGCAGCTCTATCCGATCGAGGCCCTGGCCGCCGATGGCGAGCAGAAGCGCGGCATCACCATGGAGTTCCGCCGTACGACACCCAACGCCAACGTCAACCCCAAGGATGAAGCCCGGTCGGAGTGGTTCTAGGCGAGGGCTCAGTGGCTCTCTCGCAGTTGTTCGGTGCAGATGGTGATGCAGTCGCCGTCGTCAAGGGAGCAGGTGGTGATGCAGGCGAAGTAAGTCTCGACGGGATCGTCGTTGATCAGTTCAACATCTGCTTTGAGACCATCGTCACCCCTTGAAGATCCGGGATCCAGATGAAACGTTGCCCCTAGCAATGGATCTTCCGTACGATGGTCGAATGTTGTATGGCTGCCGAAAACGTCGCCCATTGCCGTTTCCATCACCGCGCCTTCTGATTGGATTTTCACCCTAACCTTCATCACCGTTTTCTCCTCCAGGATTGAGCAGGAATGCTCAAGGTTTCATGTGGAGATGTAAAGCGCTGGCTGTTGATCAGGGCGACGGCTCGCTCAAAAACAGGGGCCCTGCCTGAGGCGTTGCTGCAGACCCTGCGGAGGTTGAATCCCGTCGGAAAGCCAGCCAGCGGAAATCGCCAAGACCGGCGGGATCCACCAGCCGCAACAGGGTCTCCCGCCGTTGCAGCAGCTCCGCCAGCCGAGACGCCGGCTCTTGCTGAAGCGCATGCAGGCGCCTGGCCAGACCAAGCGCCAGCAACGCCTCACCCTGGCGGCATCCGCCCAGGGGCTGCCAGCCCCCGGCCCGGGCCGCCGCCTCCAGGCTCTCCAGGCAGAGGTGGGCCGTCAGGTCCCACAGTCCCGGCTCCCGCAGTGGGTTGTCGCTGGCCTGCTGGCGCCGGTAGGCCATCAGGGTGCCAGCTGCACGCTGGGGTGCGTAGTAGCGGCGCGCCTCGTGGGCATAATCGATCACCAGCAGCCACCCCTCGGACAGCGCGCCGGCACAGGCGGCCAGCCAGGGTTCCAGGCCGGGATGGAGCTCCGTGCACCAGCCCTCGGGGCGGGTGCCATCCAGGGGAAGAAGGCCGAGGCCACCCAGCTGATCGAGCAAGGGTCCAGCCAGGGGCTCGGCGGCCTCCAGGCTCAAGTGCTCCCCGCGCAGAACGACCCTCTGGCGGCACCAGTGGTCGTCCCGGCGCTCGATGCGTTCGATGGCCAGGGCGTCGAGCACTTCGTGGGCCAGCACCACCCCCCGCAGCGGGGCGCTCGCCAGAGCTGAGAAGTCGATCCAGCGCATCGGCAGGGGACAGGCGCTGAGCCGTTGCCGTTGCCGCTGGGCCATGCCGGCATTCGGCTCCACAAGCACCAGCTCGGTGCGCCCGGCCAACTCGGGCCAGCCGGCGTGCAGCGCCTCAGCCAGCTGCTGGGCCAGCTGACCCTCCCCTGGCCCTGTCTCGACCAGGCTCAGGGGGCCATCGGCAGGCAACAGGGCCAGCCACTGGGCCACCTGGGGGGCGAGCAGCTGGGCGAACTCCGCCCCCAGCGAGGGGGCGGTGGCGAAGTCCCCCCGGGGCCCGACGACCAGTCGGCCACTCCCGTAGGCGCCGTGGTCCGGGTCGTGGAGAACCCACTCCATGTAGTCGTGGAACGGCACCGAACCGGCCGCCGCCCGCAGCCGCTGGCCAAGCCACTCGGGAACCGGCGGGGAGCTGGGATGGGGAGTTTGCACGCGGCGTCAGGTTGACTCAGTGAGAATGCTGACCGATGGGAGCACGAGCGATGGCGATGGCGACAGCGGCCGCAGTGGGAACGCAACGGGATCACCGGGGCAGGGGCTGGCGTGGTGGGCTCGTGAGGCGGCTGGGGGCAAGCCTGGCCACCCTCACCCTCGTGCTGGTGACCTGGCTGCTGCCGGGGCTGGGCGCTGCCGCCTTCGCTGCTGACAACCCTCAGCTGTTGCCCGATCACCCCACCCCTGTGATCGACCTGGCCAAGGCCCTCACCTATGGCGAACGGGGGGAGCTGGAGGCCGAACTGGAGAGTTTCGAAGCCAGCAGCGGCTGGAAGCTGAGGGTGCTGACCCAGTACGAGCGCACGCCCGGCCTGGCCGTCAAGGGCTTCTGGGACCTGGACGAGCGCAGCCTGCTGCTGGTTGCCGATCCCCGGGGCGGCAACCTGCTCA
>JBBQIH010000131.1:0-7560 GCA_038324725.1 Cyanobacteriota bacterium
GGCGGGAGCGGGCGGCACCGAAGTGCTGTTCGACTGGGCCGGCGCCGGAAGCTTCCATCTGCAGATGGGCTTCCGGGTGGATGCGCTGGGGGCCGTGATGCTGTCGCTTGTCACCACCATCGCCCTGCTGGTGATGGTCTATTCCGACGGCTACATGGCCCACGACAAGGGCTACGTCCGTTTCTTCACCTACCTGGCCATGTTCAGCAGCTCGATGCTCGGACTGGTGATCAGCCCCAACCTGCTCGAGATTTACGTGTTCTGGGAGCTGGTGGGCATGTGCTCCTACCTGCTGGTGGGCTTCTGGTACGACCGGGACGCCGCCGCCAACGCCGCCCAGAAGGCTTTCGTCGTCAACCGGGTCGGCGACTTCGGCCTGCTGCTGGGGATCCTGGGCCTGTTCTGGGCCACCGGCAGCTTCGGCTTCGAGGAGATCGGCGAGAGGCTCTCAGCGGCCGTGGCCGGCGGCGGCCTGCCCACGGGGGTGGCCGTGCTGCTCTGCCTGCTGGTGTTCATGGGACCGATGGCCAAGTCGGCCCAGTTTCCCCTGCACGTGTGGCTACCCGATGCCATGGAGGGCCCCACCCCCATCTCGGCCCTGATCCACGCGGCCACCATGGTGGCCGCCGGCGTCTTCCTGGTGGCCCGCCTGCAGCCGGTCTACGAGCCCTTTCCGCAGGTGCAGCTGGTGATCGCCGTGATCGGCACCATCACGCTCTTTCTGGGCGCCAGCATCGCCCTCACCCAGATGGATCTCAAGAAGGGGCTGGCCTACAGCACCGTCTCCCAGCTGGGGTACATGATGCTGGCCATGGGCTGCGGGGCCCCGGTGGCTGGCATGTTCCACCTCGTCACCCACGCCTTCTTCAAGGCGATGCTCTTCCTCGGCTCCGGCTCGGTGATCCATGCGATGGAGGAGGTGGTGGGCCACGAGCCCGTGCTGGCCCAGGACATGCGCCTGATGGGCGGCCTCAGAAAACACATGCCGATCACCTCCGCCACCTTCCTGGTGGGCTGCATCGCGATCAGCGGCATCCCTCCCCTGGCGGGCTTCTGGAGCAAGGACGAGATCCTCGGCCAGGCCTTCAACAGCTTTCCACTGCTCTGGGCGATGGGCTTCCTGACCGCCGGAATGACCGCCTTCTACATGTTCCGGCTCTATTTCCTCACCTTCGAGGGGCCCTTCCGCGGCCTGGACGCCGGCATCCGTGCCCAGTTGCTCAGCGCTGCGGGCCAGGCCAGTCCAGGGTCCACTGAGGACGGCCACCAGGGTCATGCCAGCCATCCGCACGAATCCGGCTGGCAGATGGCCGCCCCGCTGGTGGTGCTGGCGGTCCCTTCGGTGCTGATCGGTCTGCTCGGCACCCCCTGGAACAGCCGCTTCGGCAACCTCGTCGATCCCGTTGAGGCCGCCGAGGTGGCCGAGCATTTCAGCTGGGGGGAGTTCCTGCCCCTGGCCGGCGCTTCGGTGGCCATCTCCAGCCTCGGCATCGGCCTGGCGGTGCTGGCCTACGCGCTGCACCGCATCGACCTGGGCACCGCCGTGGCGGGCCGCTTCCCAGCGATCAACCGGTTCCTGGCCAACAAGTGGTATCTCGATGCCATCAACGAGAAGATCTTCGTGCAGGGCAGCCGCCGGCTGGCCCGCCAGGTGCTCGACGTCGACTCCAAGGTGGTGGATGGGGTGGTCAACCTGACCGGCCTGCTCACCCTGGGCAGTGGCGAGGGGCTGAAGTACTTCGAGACCGGTCGCGTCCAGTTCTATGCCCTGATCGTGTTCGGCGGGGTCATCGGCCTGGTGCTCCTGTTCAGCGCCTTCGGCTGAGCCCCATCTGTGTGTGACAACCCCCATCCGGTGGGTGTTGTGGAGGCCGGGATTTCTACACTCCGGCCAGATGGACAGCACCGTTCTGTGCCCTTTCCCTGGCTGAGCACCGCGATTCTGTTCCCGATCGGCGCCGCTCTGCTGATCCCCTTCGTCCCCGACAAGGGCGATGGCAAGCAGGTGCGCTGGTACGCCCTCGGCGTCGCCCTCACCACCTTCCTGGTGACCGTGGGGGCCTACCTGCGCGGCTACGACCCTGCGGACCCCGGACTGCAGCTGGTGGAGCGGGTGCAGTGGCTGCCCGATCTGGGCCTGGCCTGGTCGGTGGGAGCCGATGGCATCTCCATGCCGTTGATCCTGCTCACCAGCTTCATCACCTCCCTGGCCTGCCTGGCGGCCTGGCCGGTGACCTTCAAGCCCAAGCTCTTCTACTTCCTGCTCCTGGCCATGGACGGCGGCCAGATCGCCGTGTTTGCCGTGCAGGACATGCTCCTGTTCTTCCTGGCCTGGGAGCTTGAACTGCTGCCGGTGTACCTGCTCCTGGCCATCTGGGGCGGCAAGAAGCGCCAGTACGCCGCCACCAAGTTCATCCTCTACACCGCCGGCAGCTCTCTGTTCATCCTCCTGGCGGGCCTGGCGATGGCCTTCTACGGCGGCGGTGCCCCCAGCTTCGAGTACACGGTCCTGGCCGCCAAGGAGTTCGGCACCGGTTTCGAGGTGCTCTGCTACGCCGCCCTGCTGATCGCCTTCGGCGTCAAGCTTCCGGTGGTGCCGCTGCACACCTGGCTTCCCGATGCCCACGGGGAGGCCACCGCCCCGGTGCACATGCTCCTGGCAGGCATCCTGCTGAAGATGGGCGGCTACGCACTGCTGCGTTTCAACGTGCAGCTGCTGCCGGAGGCCCACGCCCAGTTCGCCCCCCTGCTGGTGATCCTGGGGGTGGTCAACATCATCTACGCCGCCCTCACCTCCTTCGCCCAGCGCAACCTCAAGCGCAAGATCGCCTACAGCTCGATCAGCCACATGGGCTTCGTGCTGATCGGCATCGGCAGCTTCAGCGCCCTTGGCACCAGCGGCGCCATGCTGCAGATGATCAGCCATGGCCTGATCGGGGCCAGCCTGTTCTTCCTGGTGGGAGCCACCTACGACCGCACCCACACCCTCCAGCTCGACGAGATGGGTGGCATCGGCCAGAAGATGCGCAAGATGTTCGCCCTCTGGACCGTCTGTTCCCTGGCTTCCCTCGCCCTGCCGGGCATGAGCGGCTTCGTGTCCGAGCTGATGGTCTTCGTGGGCTTCGCCACCAGCGAGGCCTACAGCCTCAGCTTCCGCATTGTGATCTCGGTTCTGGCCGCCATCGGCGTGATCCTCACCCCGATCTACCTGCTCTCGATGCTGCGGGAGATCTTCTTCGGCAAGGAGAATCCTGAGCTCGTCTCCCACACCCAACTGGTCGACGCCGAACCGCGGGAGATCTATGTCATCTCCTGCCTGCTGGTGCCGATCATCGGCATCGGTCTCTACCCACGCCTGGTTACCGACAGCTACCGGGCCGCCATTGAGACCCTGGTCGACCGGGAGGCCGTCGCCCTGGTGAAGGTGGGACGGGCCCCCGTCCCGGCCGTGATGGCGGCCGGGGCCTTCGGCACCCTTGCCCCGGCCCTGCTGCACGCCCCGGCCCTCGGTTGAACCCCGGCCCCTGGCCGCAGGGGGCCGGTTACGAAACTCTGCGCAGGGCCCAGGTGATGGCGCCATCCTGCGGGGAGGATGCCTACGCTCCTCCATCGCACAGCGAGGGTCTCCATGCGGCAGATCAATTTCCTTCTGATCTTCAGCTTCGGCTTGGCCACGGTGATGTTCACCCTGGAGAACACCACGGCCACCACGGTGCAGTTCCTGCCAGGCGTCAGCACCACTTTGCCCCTGGCCGCCCTGCTGCTGCTGGTGGGGGGCCTGGGCGCCACCGCCGCCTGGATCTACGCCGTCTGGAGTGGAGTGGTGCGGAAGGTTGAAACCCTGCAGAGCAACGGCGACGTGGAGGCCCAGCAGGTGCGGATCAGCGAACTGGAAAACGATCTGCGCCGGTACCGGGCCACCGTCGACGCCCAGCTCGGCCTGCTGCCGGCGGCCGGGGAGAGTTCCGCCCCGTCCCCCGATCAGGGGGGCGAAGGGAGCCTCTCGCTGGCCGCCGACTGAGGCCCTTGGGGCCGGTTCGGTGATCACCGCGACTGGTGCCTTGCGGCCACAGCCGGTAGCTTGCGCTCGGAAGGCCCCCCGAGCAGGACATCGCGCGTGGCAGAAGCGGGCGCCAGACTCGCCATCCGGTTGCTCCAGGACGCGGCCGAGCGGGGTGACATCGACCCCTGGGACGTTGATGTGATCGCCGTCGTCGACGGCTTCCTCGACCAGCTGCGCCAGCGCATCGAACAGCCCAGGCGGCTGGCCCCCCAGGGGGGGAGCTATGAACGGGATCTGGCCGAATCCAGCGAGGCGTTCCTGGCGGCGTCGGTGCTGGTGGGGCTGAAGGCGGAGTTGCTGGAGTCGGCCACCTTCCCGTCCGAGCCCCTGCTGGAAGACCCCTTCTGCGCCGAGGACGACGGCGGCTGGGACCCGGGAGCCCTGGCGCTGCCCCGGCGGCCGGAGCGGCAGCTGCTGCGCCGTCCGGTGGCCCCCCCGCCCCTGCAGCGCCCCGTCACCCTGGGAGACCTGATCCGGCAGCTCGAGGACATCGCCGAGCGGCTTGAGCAGGACGGGGGTGAAGGGCGCTCCAGGCCCCGTGCCCGCCGTTACAGCGAACGGGCCGCGATCGCCCAGGTGGCCTCCCTGGCCCACCGGGAGAAACTGCCGGAGACCACCGCCGCCCTCAGCCGCTTCCTGCTGCACTGGACACCCACCGCCGAAAGCCTCGAATGGGTCGGCTTCGATGCCTTGGTGGGCGCCTGGGCGGAGGCCGTCGAAAGCACGCCCGCCACCTCGCCGGCGGAGGAAGACCTGGACCGGGATCGGGTGGGGGTGTTCTGGGCCCTGCTGTTCCTCTCCTCCCAGGGCAAGGTGGAGTTGGAGCAGGCCGGCGGCCTTTACGGTCCGCTCAGCCTGCGTCGCCGGCACGAGGAGAGGGCCGAGTCGCTCAGCCTGCCGCGGCTGCCGGCTCAGGGGTCAGATAGGGGGCCGGCTCTGGAAGCAGTGGCAGCCTGAGTTTTCTCCTTAGGCTGACTCTTCACCTCCGACATGAAACGACGCCGATGAAGGCGATGATCCTGGCGGCAGGCAAGGGAACACGGGTGCGGCCGATCACGCACACCACACCCAAGCCGATGATCCCGATCCTGCAGAAACCTGTGATGGAGTTTCTGCTCGAGTTGCTCCGGGAGCACGGCTTCAATGAAATCATGGTCAACGTCTCCCATCTGTCGGAGGAGATCGAGAACTACTTCCGCGACGGGCAGCGCTTCGGTGTCCAGATCGCTTACAGCTTCGAAGGACGCATCAGTGATGGTGAGCTGATCGGTGAAGCCATGGGTTCGGCCGGTGGACTCAAGAAAATCCAGGACTTCCAGGCCTTTTTCGACGACACCTTCGTGGTGCTCTGCGGCGATGCCCTGATCGACCTCGACCTTACCGAAGCTGTGCGGCGCCACCGGGAGAAGGGGGCGATGGCCAGCCTGATCACCAAGCGGGTGCCCCGCGATCAGGTGAGCAGTTACGGGGTGGTGGTGACCGACGAGGCCGGCCGGGTGCTCTCCTTCCAGGAGAAGCCGCCGGTGGAAGAGGCCGCCAGCGACATGATCAATACAGGCATTTACATCTTCGAACCGGCCGTCCTCGATTTCATCCCCAGCCGGAAAGCCTTCGACATCGCCGCCGATCTGTTCCCCAGGCTGGTCGAATCCGGGGCCCCCTTCTATGCCCTGCCCATGGAGTTCGAGTGGGTCGACATCGGCAAGGTGCCGGATTACTGGCAGGCGATCCGCAGTGTCCTGCAAGGGCACGTGCGTCAGGTGCAGATTCCCGGCAAGGAGGTGCGTCCGGGGATCTATGCGGGTCTGAACGTAGCGGCCGACTGGGACAAGATCCACGTCGAGGGGCCGATCTTCGTGGGCGGGATGACCCGAATAGAGAACGGTGTGACCATCATCGGGCCGGCCATGATCGGGCCTAGTTGCCACATCTGTGAAGGCGCCACGATCGACAACTCCATCATCTTTGATTACTCCCGGATCGGCGCCGGCGTCCAGCTCGTCGAGAAGCTCGTCTACGGCCGTTACTGCGTGGATCGCAACGGCGACCACTTCGATCTGCAGGAAGCCGCCCTCGACTGGCTGATCACCGACGCCCGACGCAAGGACGTGGGCACCCCGTCACCGCAGCAGAAGGCCATGGCCGAGCTGCTCGGCACCGACCTCGCCGCCAGCGGTGCCCCCTAGGCCCGCCAGCCGAAGGATCTGGGGGATGCGGTGCTCCGCCTTGATGGCCATCAGGTGCACCCCCTGGGCGATGGAGCGGTAGGCGGCCACCTGTTCGGCGGCGATCGCCACACCTTCCGCCGCCGGATCCTCGGCGCCGGCGAGGCGATCGATCAGGGCTTGGGGAATGCGGGCCCCGGGCACCACACGGTTGATGAACTGGGCATTGCGAGCGGACTTGAGCAGAAACACTCCGGCCAGCACCGGCAACCCGAGCGGGGCGGTGATCTCCTCCACGAAGCGACGCAGACAGGCTGTGTCCATCACCATCTGGGTCTGCAGAAATTGAGCTCCGGCCTCCTGCTTGCGCCGCACCCTGGAGCGCAGTCCGCTCCAGCTGGGCGACTGGGGATCGGCGGCGGCGCCGGGGAACAGCGCCGTGGCCCCATCCGGCAGCGTCCCCTTCACCGGATCCTCGCCGGCATTGAGGGCCCGCACCAGCTGCAGCAGGCGCACCGCCTCCAGCTCATTCACTGGCCGGGCTTCAGGCTGATCCCCGGCCCGCACCGGGTCACCGGTCAGGCACAGCAGGTTGCGGATGCCGAGGGCATGGGCGCCGAGCAGGTCGGCCTGGAGGGCGATGCGGTTGCGGTCGCGGCAGGTCATCTGCAGAACGGGCTCAATGCCGGCCTCCAGCAGCAGGCGGCACATCGCCAGGCTGCTCATCCGCATCACCGCCCGGCTGCCGTCTGTGACGTTGACCGCCTGGACCAGGCCCCGCAGCGTCGACGCCGCCTCAAGGGTGCGGCCTGCATGGCCCCCACGGGGCGGGGTCACTTCAGCGGTGATGGCGAAGCGTCCTTCCGCCAGGGCCTGTCGAAGCTGCAACAGCCATCTCCATGACAGGGGCATCATGGAGCAGACGCTGCCTAGAGTGAGAGCAACCGCCGAGGAGCCGATGGCTGAGCGCAGGCCCCCGGCTCCATCGATGCCCCCGTCCCCGGAGCGGCCCATGGTGCATGCACGCAGCGAGTTATCGGAACGGGAACTCGAGATCATCGAGCTGGTGGCCACGGGGCTCACCAACCTGGAGATCGCCGGCCAGCTGACGATCAGCAAGCGCACCGTCGACAACCACGTCAGCAACATCTTCACCAAGACCGGCGCCAAGAACCGGGTGGCGCTGCTGAACTGGGCCATGGACCACGGCAAGATCTGCCGCGATGGTTTCAACTGCTGCGCCCTGCCCCACGACGATCCGACCAGGCCCGGCTGATTTCAGCTGTCCTGGGGCAGCAGAGACTCCCGCTCGGCCGCTGGCCACGACGCCAG
>JBBQIH010000132.1:0-7553 GCA_038324725.1 Cyanobacteriota bacterium
GATCCCGGGCCGGTGATCGCCCAGGTCATCGAGGTTGACCCCATCCAGCACCTGGGCCCCCTGGGCGGCGGCGGCGATCGGGGCCAGCAGGCGATGCAGCTCCCGCTTGCAGGCGTAGCAACGGTCCTCCGGGTTGCTGGAGTACGTGGGGTCGGCCAGCTCCGCGGTGGGCAGCTCGCGGTGGCGCAGGCCCAGCCAGCGGGCCTGGGCGCTGGCCTCCTGGCGCAAATGGGGCGCCAGGGCCGGCGAAACGCCTGTGATCGCCAGGGCCCTCTCCCCCAGCCGGTCGCCGGCCAGGGCAGCCACCAGGGCGCTGTCGACACCGCCGGAGTAGGCCACCACCACCTGAGCGAAGCTCTCCAGCTGCCGGCAGAGCGCCTCCAGGCCCCGCTCCAGGGGGGCGGGCAGGGCTTCAAGCAGGTGGAGGCGGCCGGGTGTGGGCATGGCATAGATCCTGGCAAGGCTGGGTAGCATCCGGATCAGAACCTCCCACCCATGACCCCCGCCGCCCGCAGCACCCAGACCCCGCAGCGCGGCACCGGACGGGGCATCGGCATCCGCACCGCCGCCGGCAGCGACGAGCGGGCCCACGGCCAGCTGCACGTGTACGACGGTGAGGGCAAGGGCAAGAGCCAGGCGGCCCTGGGGGTGGTGTTGCGCACCATCGGGCTGGGCATCTGCGAGCAGAAGCGCACCCGGGTGCTGCTGCTGCGGTTCCTCAAGGGCCCCGGCCGCGCCTACGACGAGGACAGCGCCATCGAGGCCCTGCAGCAGGGGTTCCCCCACCTGATCGACCAGGTGCGCACCGGACGGGGCGACCACTTCAGTGCCGCGGAAGCCACCCGCTTCGACCACCAGGAGGCCCAGCGGGGCTGGGACATCGCCAAGGGGGCGATCGCCAGCAACCTCTATTCGGTGGTGGTGCTCGACGAGCTCAACCCCGTGCTCGACCTGGGCCTGCTCGACACCGAGGAGGTGGTGCGCACCCTGGCCACCAAGCCGGCGGGCATGGAAATGATCTGCACCGGCCGGGGTGCCCCCAGGCAACTGGTGCAGCTGGCCGATCTGCACTCGGAGATGCGGGCCCACAGCGGGCCCCAGCAGGGGCTCGAAGGCCTGGAGATCTACACCGGAGAGGGCAAGGGCAAATCCACCAGCGCCCTGGGCAAGGGCCTGCAGGCCATCGGCCGCGGTATCAGCCAGGACAAGAGTCACCGGGTGCTGATCCTGCAGTGGCTCAAGGGTGGGGCGGGCTACACCGAAGACGCCGCCATCGCCGCCCTGCGGGAGAGCTACCCCCATCTGGTGGATCACCTGCGCTCGGGCCGCGACGCGATCGTTTGGCGCGGCCAGCAGCAGCCGATCGACTACGTGGAAGCCGAACGGGCCTGGGAGATCGCCCGGGCCGCCATCGCCAGCGGCCTCTACAAGACCGTGATCCTCGACGAACTCAACCCCACCGTGGATCTGGAACTGCTGCCGGTGGAGCCGATCGTCCAGACCCTGCTGCGCAAGCCCACCGAAACCGAGGTGATCATCACGGGGCGCTGCAAGAGCCGGCCCGCCTACTTCGATCTGGCCAGCGTCCACTCCGAGATGGTGTGCCACAAGCACTACGCCGAGCGGGGCGTGGATCTCAAACGCGGCGTCGACTACTGAGCCCGCCGGCCCTTGGCGTTCAGTCGAGGTCGAGCTGGTCGTCCTCGAGCATCTCCACCTCCTCCGAGGCGATGAAGCGGCCCAGCAGCAGGCCCACCAGCAGGGCCACGTACAGGGTGCTGGCCACGCTGAGGAGGATCACGAAGCGCTCCCCCACCGCATTGGCCGGAAGCACATCGCCAAAACCGACGCCGGCGATGGTGACGAAACTGAAGTAGGTGAGCCGATCGAGCAGCAGCTGGTGGCTGGCGCCCTCACCTAGGCTGAAGCTGCCGGGGACCAGCACCTGGGTGGCGGTGGCGAGCACGCCGCCGGTGAGGCCCAGGTGCAGGTAACCCGCCGCGGCCCCGGCCATCACCTCCCCATTGACCCGGGGCACCCGGGCCAGCAGGCGCACCAGCCGCATCGAGGTGAGCAGGAAGAAGAGGCTCAGCAGCACCATCTCCACGGCCCGGAACAGACCGCCGGGCCAGGTGCCGGTGAGCACCGGCACCCAGAGTCCGAGGCCGCCCAACACCCCGATCCCCCGGAAGCACTCCTGGCGCAGCCGGGCGTAGGACACCCCGCCGATCACCGGCAGGGTGAGGATCGACTGGAGGATCAGCAAATTGAAGACCAGGGCCAGGAGCACGCTGGCCGGCCAGCCCCGCGTGGCCGTCAACGGCATCACCAGGACCGGCAGCAGGGCCGAGAGCAACAGCGGCAGGAAGCGCTTCTCGAGGGCGATCAGGCGGCGGGCCTCCTGCCGTCGCCGCTCCAGCCAGCGCCGCCTGGCCGGGGTGAGGGGCTCAGTAGCGCGGGACGTCAGGATCCACCTCCTGACTCCAGGCTTCGATGCCACCCTGCACGTTCACCCCCTCGATGCCGTGACGGGCGAGGGCGATCAGGGCCTTGGCGGAACGGCCGCCCAGCTTGCAGTGGGCATAGAGCCGCTTGCCGTTGGCCAGACGGCGCACCTCCTCGATCGCCTCGCCACTTTCGATGCGATCAAGGGGCACCAGCACCGCGCCGAGGATCACCGCGATCTCGGCTTCCGGGGGATTGCGGACGTCGAGCAGGAGCAGGTCCTCGTGCGGTCCGTCGAGCAGGGTCTTGAGTTCGCTGACGCTGATGGTGGCCACACTGCCCGCCTCCTCCTGGCCGGGTGCCGAGCCGCCCACGCCGCAGAACTCCTGGTAGTCGATCAGCTTGTCGATCACGGGGCGCTCCGGATTAGGGCGCAGCTTCAGCTCCCGGAAGCTCATCTTGAGGGCATCGAAGAGCAGCAGGCGGCCGCTCAGGCTGGTGCCGATGCCGGTGATCAGCTTGACCGTTTCAGTGGCCTGGATCATGCCGATGATTCCGGGGAGCACCCCCACCACACCCCCTTCGGCGCAGGAGGGCACCATCCCCGGCGGTGGCGGTTCGGGGAAGAGATCCCGGTAGTTGGGGCCGCCCTCGAAGTTGAAGACCGTGGCCTGGCCCTCGAAGCGGAAAATTGACCCGTAGACGTTCGGCTTGCCCAGCAGCACGCAGGCGTCGTTGACCAGGTAGCGGGTGGGGAAGTTGTCGGTTCCATCGCAGACGATGTCGTAGCCGGCGATGATCTCGAGGGCGTTCTCGCTGGTGAGAGCCGTTTCGTAGAGGTCCACCTGGCAGTGGGGATTGATCTCATGGATCCGGGCTTTGGCCGACTCGATCTTGGGCTTGCCGACCCAGCTGGTGCCATGGATCACCTGGCGCTGAAGGTTGCTGTGATCCACCACGTCGAAATCGACGATGCCGAGCCGGCCCACGCCGGCGGCGGCCAGATAGAGCAGCAAGGGCGAACCGAGGCCGCCGGTGCCGACACACAGCACCGAGGCCGCCTTGAGCCGCTTCTGCCCCTCCATGCCGATCTCCGGCAGGATCAGGTGACGGGAGAAGCGCACCACCTCATCGGGGCTGAGCTGGACGGCGCTGGTGTCGGGAGGAAGCATGGCGGTGGAGACCCACGACGCACTAATCGTCCATTCTCCATGCCAACCGCCGGGGGAGGCCCTGTTCCGGCAGCCACCAGCAGGCCAGGGAGCGCGACTCCCCCGCGACGGGGCCCTTCCCCACGATCAGCATCAGGGTGGGGGCGAAGGCCAGGGACCGGTCCAGGGCCGAGGGGACAGGCTCTGACAGCGGATGGCTATGGGCCGATCCCAGCACGCTCAGCCCCCGGGAGCGGGCCCACTTCTGCGCCAGCAGCTGCTCACGCGGATCGAGAGTGAAGCGGCGACGGCGCTCGACCGGCGGCTCCCAGACGTTGAGGCAGGGCCAGATGCGCCGGACGCACCAGGGATCACGGCCGCCGAGCAGCAAGGCACAGCCCTCGTCCGGGGCGGCCGCCACCAAGACGGCTTCAAGCACCGTCAGCGCCTGCCGACCGAGGCGCAATTCCGCTGGCGTCTCAGGGTTCACACCGGTACGTTATGCATCATTCCGTCAGGAGACCTCTCCTTCCATGATCGACAGCACGACCGAGGAGAAGGAGACCATGCAGGACGACACCAGCACCAGCGCCGCAGAGGTGGATTTCACGGAGCGCTACAGCGAAGTGATCGGCAAGGTCAATGAAACCCTCGACAAGGTGGACTGGAGCCAGGTGGGCCGCATCGGCAAGGCCTCGGGCGTTCTGCTGGCCGTGATCGTGGCCCAGATCCTGATCAAGGGCGTGCTCGACACCATCAACCTGCTGCCGATCGTGCCGGGCCTGCTGGAACTGCTCGGACTGGTGGTGGTGGGCAATTGGAGCTGGAACAACCTCACCACGGGTGAAAAGCGCTCGGCCGTGATGGCCAGGCTCCAGACCCTGCGCAAGGAATACCTGAGCTGAGGCCCGGCGCCATCAGCTCCCCTCCAGGGGTGCTCCCCGGCCCAGGAGATGGTCAATCCTGGCCTGGCACTGGCCCAGATAGCTGCCGCCGAAAAGGTTGGCGTGGTTGAGCAGGTGGTAGAGGTTGTACAGATCCCGGCGGAAACGGTGGCCTGTTGTCAGGGGCCAGATCGCGTCATAGCTCTCGAAGAACGCCTCAGGGAAGCCACCAAACAGCCGGGCCATGGCGAGGTCCACCTCCCGATCGCCCCGGTAGACCGCCGGATCGAAGATCGCCCCCTGGCCACCGGCGCCGATGGCGGCGTTGCCGCTCCAGAGATCACCGTGCACCAGGCACGGCTCGGGCTGATGGTCTGCCAGCCACTCGCCGGCCCGCTCCAGCAGCGCCTGGCCCCGCCCCAGGGGGTTGCCGCTGCGGGCCAGGTGCTCCAGCTGGGGGGCCAGGCGCCGCTCCACGAAGAACCGTCCCCAGGTCCCCTCCCAACCGTTGCGCTGGGGGAAGGCCCCGATCACGTTGTCCCGGGGCCAGCCGAAGGCCGACCCGACCCGATCCTCCGCGACACAGCGGCGGGTGAGGCTCTGCCCATGCAGCGCCGCCAGGGCGGCGCCAAGGCGGCGCCACTGCGGCGCTTGCGCTGCGGAACGGCCGCCCGCCAGATCGAGCCAGGGGAGCACCAGCACGGCCGATGGGCCCACCAGGCCGCAGGCCAGGGGGACAGGCACCTGCAGCCCCCCGTGGCCCGCTGCCGCCGCAAGGGCCTGCAGACCCTCGGCTTCAGCTTCCAGGAGCGGCAGGGAAGAGACCCCAGTGGTCTTGGCGAACAGTCGGCTGCCATCGGCCAGATCCAGCCGCCAGGCGCTGTGGATGCAGCCGCCGCCAACGGGGGCGTGACCCACCAGCTCCACCCCGAGACGCTCCGCCAGCCAGGGGGCGAGGGGATCAGGCGGAGGCATGGGGCGATGCGCTGAATCGCTCCAGCCTGACCCGGCGGACCCATCCAGTCCAACGAGGGGAACCTGCAAAAAAAATCCCTGCCTGACGGCAAGGATGGATCGGCGAGGCAGGGGAAAGACGCCAGGCCACGGCGGCTGGCTTCCTGATCCGTGCCCTGAGCTTGCGGCTGGAGCCGAAGGCGGCAGCGGTGCCCAGGATGGGGAGAGGTCCGGGGACGGAGTCCGGCGGTGCTTGCACGGCCCTCTGGATGAAGGAGTTGTTGACAATGGAAACAACCGTTTGCCCCTCGGCAAAGAACACGTACTCAATGCTGAGCGTCGAAACCCCGGGCGCGAACACGTACGTGGCCGGGGGGATTCCGTTGACGGCCTCCAGCGACGTGGAACCGCCGGTCCAGTTGACGTTCTTGGTCACCGTGCACCCACCCAGCTCGGGGAAGGCGCAACCGGCGCCGAGGCCTACCGCCTGGAACTCAAAGGCCATAGGATCCGTGATGGCAATGGTGTAGGCGATGGAGCCAGACTGGGTCGGTGGGCTGATCGTGGTACCGAAATCGTCGATCAGACCTGCTGTGTCAAAACGGATCTCCGTATCCGCACCTACACCCCTGCAGATGATGTTGGAGATGATCTTGTCGCCTACCGACAGGTCAGCGGCGATCCCGCAGGTGGTGATGGCGCCGGCCTTGGCGGGACCGGCTGACAGCGCAGCCGTGAAGGCCGTTCCAACAGCGGCTGCGAGGAGCACCTTGGAAGAGCCAAGCGGGACAGGCCACCTTTCAGGGTGACGAATGCAGGATTGCCTCGAGTCATCGTCATCATTCTGGGGTGCAGAGCGCCGAGCGAAAGCTATAGTCAGCCTTCTAAATATCACACTTGTCTTTCAGGAGAAGCACCTCCTAAGTCCAGGCCAGAAGAACACTTTTATGTTACCTGATTGCAGCAGGTGAGCAGCATTCATTTAGCTGGTTGGCGACGCCGAGACATCAGAAGAAATGCCACAGTGACTGCAAATTCCTGCAGGAATGCTCACGACTTTCCTGGAGCTTGGCCCTTCACGATTCAGCAGCTGCAGATCTGCTTCAGAACGGCATCCAGGTCTCCCGTGGTGCGGCAGCCACCCTTGGCGCCAGCCCCGCTGCGGCCCGCCCAAAGGATGGAGCCACAGCCCTGAGCCCCAGCCTGCCAGCATCGGCCTACAAGCCTCCAAGCAGCGTTGATCTCCAGCGATGAGCTCAGGGCGGATGTGGTGGTGGTGGGCGCCGGCATCGCCGGCCTCACGGCAGCGGCCCTGCTGGCCAAGCAGGGACTCCAGGTGGAGCTGCTCGAGGCCCATCACCAGAGCGGCGGCTGTGCCGGCACCTTCCGGCGTGGTCCCTATGTGTTCGACGTGGGCGCCACCCAGGTGGCGGGGCTGGAGCAGGCGGACGGCACCCCCTCCGGCATCCACGCGCGGCTGTTTCGCCACCTGGGGGTGAAGCCTCCGGCGGCCGTGCCGCTCGATCCCGGTTGTGTGGTGGACCTGGCCGATGGCACGGAGCCGGTCTCGATCTGGCGCGACCCGGAGCGCTGGCGCCAGGAACGGCTGAGGCAGTTCCCCGGCAGTGGTCGGTTCTGGGCCCTGTGCGATGCCGTGCACCGGGCCAACTGGAGCTTTGCGTCGCAGGATCCGGTGCTGCCGCCCCGCTCCTGGTGGGATCTGGGCCAGCTGCTGGGGGCGGTGGGGCCAGGGACGCTGGCCAGCGGCCTGCTCACCAGCGCCACGGTGGCCGACCTGCTGCGGTTCAGCGGCTGCGCCAGCGACGCTCGGCTGCGGCGCTTCCTGGACCTGCAGCTGAAGCTCTATTCCCAGGAACCAGCCGATCGCACGGCCGCGCTCTACGGGGCCACAGTGCTGGCGATGGTGCAGGAGCCGCTGGGCCTCTGGCATCTGGAAGGGTCGATGCAGTCCCTGAGCGATGCCCTGGAGAGCGCCCTGGCGAAGCACGGCGGTCGGCTGCGGCTGCGGCATCGGGTGGAGCGGCTGCAGGCACCCGAACGGCCGGATGGGCTCTGGCAGATCAGCGGCCAACGTCCGTCGGCTCGCCGCAGCGACCCC
>JBBQIH010000133.1:0-7542 GCA_038324725.1 Cyanobacteriota bacterium
TGCTGCGCGATCTACTGCTGGCGGGGGTGGCACCGGACCGGCTGGAGCTCACCAGCGTGACCCCGGAGCTGCGGCCGCAACTGCCCGAGGTGGCACGCCAGATCGGCAAGGCCCGCCTGCTGCGGTGGCAGTCCCAGCTCAAGGGCAGCGAGCAGCAGCTGCGCCACAGCGTGCAGCCGCGGCTCTGGCTGGAGGTGCTGCTGCTGGGGTTACTCGCCGAACCAGCCCCCGTCGCCCAGCCCCCTACAAGCCCCGTTCAGCCCAGCGCGGAAATCCAGCGGACGTTCCGCCGCGTCGAGTCCGTTCCAGCGGCCGCCCCAACGGCCAGCGCACCGATGGTCCCAATGGAAGCGCTCGCCCCACTGGCGGAGACACCGATCCCAGCCTTGGCGGCACCCACAGAGGCTGGGCCCACGGCCGTGAACCTGGCGGAGCTGTGGCAACAGATTCTGGCGAGCCTCGAACTGCCCTCCACCCGGATGCTGCTCTCCCAGCAGGCCCAGCTCCTGCGTCTCGATGAGCGTCGGGCGGTGGTGCGGGTGGCCGGCACCTGGATGGCCATGGTTCAGAGCCGCCTGCCCCTGCTGGAGAAAGCGGTGGCCAGTGCCCTGGGAAGCCCTCGGCAGCTGTCGCTGGAGGCAGGGGAGGCAGAAAGAACGCCTCAGCCACTGTCCACAACTCCAGCAAAGATGGACAGACGGGAATCACCAGCTTCAGAGCAAAGCCGTGGTCCGCAGCCAGGAGATGGTCTTTCCTCCGCTCGCCTTCAGACCGACGGCAGTCCAGTCAGCATCACAACTCCCCGCGTGCAAACAAGTGATCCTCCTTCAAGTGAGACAAGGAAAGACGTGGTGAGGGACACAACACCATCTCATCTGCGTCCCCGATCACCCCTAAACGAGAAAGCTCGCAATCTTGCGGACTTTTTCGGCGGTGAAGTGATAGAAGGCTTTGAAGATAGTCCCGAACCAGGCCCTTGAAAGATGAAGCTAAGTGCGTGATCTTCCAGCCATAGGCTGAAAACATTTTCGCATGAGTTTAGCCGTTCCAGTGATAAGCCGTACGACATTATTCTTTCGAATTTTCGGTGATTTTCCTGCCAGTTGCATCGGATCCCATAGGTACTCCACCAGCAGCAAACGCATCGTTTCCAGCAGAGAGAACAAGACCCGACAAGCGTGGACACCTGATTCAGAGCGGGCTAACAGGACGAGCTTGTACTCGAGCAATGCATAGAGATGCGGGAGCTTACCTTTCTCCACCGAAGAGGTTGCCGAGCTGCCATGAACTCGATAGCCGACAAGTGGCTGATCGATATAAAGAAAAGTTCCCCTCTCTGCAAGCAACGACCAGCATACCCAGTCCTCATACTGGGCCAACTGAACATAGGAAAAAGGAATCCCCTCTAATGCTGAAGAGCGAACCATAACCGAAGAGTTACAGATACTGTTTCGAATCAAGTAATCCTTCTGGCGACGCAGCCAGTAGGGATGAATGGGATTACGTGAAAATGAAGATTCAAAGAAAGCAGCCTTATGGACTCCTCCGATAACACGAACACCCGCATGGCAGAGGACAACGCTTGGATGGGCCTCCATCGCCTTGATCTGCACATCAATTCTGTCAGGCATAAAGACATCATCTGCGTCCAGGAATGCCAGATATCGTCCACTGGAAGCGGAGAAGCCCAGATGCCTTGTTGAGCTGACTCCCAAGTTGACACGGCCTGGGTGAGCAAGGATCTTGAGGAATGGGAATTCGGTTTCGCGCAGGCGCTTTAACTCCTCCCAAGAACCATCCGTTGAACCGTCATCAACAACAATCACTTCAACTGACAGCTCGGGCGAGGCCCGCACAGACCTGATCGCCTCTGCTACAAAATCCTTTGAATCAAAGCAAGGGATAACGACGGAAACATCGATTCGGGACATGAGAGCTCCATTCATCATTCAAACCCAGGCGAGGGGTTCATTGCATTCACCAACGGCACCCAAGGACTGATGCATGAAGATGATCGGCATTCTCGCGAATCAACAGAGCAAGGCCACTCTCGGTTCTTGGCCTACCCACGGGCCTGTCAGCGATCGGTTCAGCCAGCCTCTGAGGCCAGTTCTGTCTGGCCGTCAGGGTCATCGACTGAACCTCCTTCCAGCGTGGTGAGATCATTTTGTTCGGCGCCAAGATGAAGGGTTTTTACCCACACCAGCTTCTTAGGCAGCAGGGCCATCTTCAACGTCACCCAGGGAATCACCACAAACCAGTGGACCAGGTAGAGGATGCCCAGTCCCGCGCTGAAGGGGTTCATCGCCGGCAGGGCCGGCCCCTCCGATGGCCGCCGGCAGCCTGTGGCAATCGCCAGGCCCGAGAGGGCCAGGGCCACGATCGAGAACGGCCACATGGTGGGGGCCGTGCGGGTCAGCACAGTGCCGATCAGGTCGGCACTGGCCACCACCGGCAGCACGTACTGCAGCAGGAAGAAGCAGGTGAGATCCAGCTTCTGGCTGAAACTGAGACGGTCGGAGACCAGGCCGGGGCTATAGTCGAAGAAACGCTGCAGCCCACCCTCGGCCCAGCGCTGGCGCTGGCGCCACAGGGCCGGCAGCGTCAGCACCGCCTCCTCCTGCACCGGGGGATCCCAGAGCACGCCGATCGGCAGACCCTCCAGCAGGAAACGGAAACTCAGGTCGAGGTCGTCGGTCACGGTGTCCTCGTTGAAGCCACCGACCTTCAGCAGCGCCTCACGGGAGAGCAACTGGCCATTGCCGCGCAGTTCGGCCACCCCGCCGTTGGCCAGACGCCCCTCCTGGATCATGGCGTCGAAGGCCATCTCCATCGCCTGGGCGCTGGTGAGCAGGTTGGTCTGGGCATTGGCGACCGCCTTGCGCAATTGCACCGCCGCCCAGCCACCGGCCTCGGCCCAGGGAACGAGGCGCTCAAGCACATCGGACTGCAGATCGGCATCCGCGTCGAGCACCAGCATCCAGCGGCCTGACAGTTGCTGAAGCACCAGATTCAGGGCCCCTGACTTGCCGCCCCCGGCATCCTGGGGGCGCCGCAACACCCGCAGGAAGGCATGGCGCCCCTGGAGCTCGGCCAGCAGCTCAGGGGTGCGATCGTCACTGCCGTCATCCACCACCCAGAGGGTCAGCTGGCCCTCGGGCCAGCGCAGTGCGGCGATGCGCTCCACCAGGCGGGCTATCACCGCCTGCTCGTCGCGGGCAGCCACCACCACATCGACGGCTGACACAGGCGCGGCTGACACAGGGGCCGCAGAACAAAGATCCTGCGGGGCCGTTTGGCTGCGGCTGCGGCGGAAGGCCTGCAACAGAACGGTCCGCAGGCTGTACCCCCCCAGCAGGGTGGCCAGGGTGATCGCCGGCACGAGGCTGCGGCCTGGGGGCAGCCAGTGGGGGGCGATGCCGACCAGGCCACAGCAGGCGAGGAACAGGGCCGCCTTGGCACGGCGGCGATCGCTGTCACTGCCGCCGGCAGCCATGGTGATCCTCATCCAGGTTGTGACTCTAAGGGGAATCAGCGCCTGCACCGAGGGGCTGCAGCGTGGTGCCGGGGTAATAGTGCGCCAGGATCCGGCGCGTGCTCCAGCCGCGGCCGGCCAGATCGATCGCTCCGGCCTGGGAGAGACCGGCCCCATGGCCGAAGCCCCCACCGACCAGCTGCCAGACCGCCGCTCCAGCCGGCTGCAGGGTGAACAGAGTGCTGGGCAGGCTGCGCAGGGTGCGGCGGATGGCATCCAGCCTCAGCACGGTGCGGCCTTCGGTTCCCTGCACCTCAAGGGCCAGCACCCGGCCGCTGGGGCCGCGGGCCAGCACCTTCAGGGCCGTGGGTCGCCCCACCGCCCGCTCCGGTCCGAGGGCGGCGGCGATCTGGACGGCCGTGAGCTGCCGCTGCCAACGGAACACGGGATGGTCGGACCCCCAGGCCGCCTGCCCGTCCCGCAGCAGCGTCGGTAGGGCCGCCGCGGCCAGGGGCACGGGGAACCGGGCCTGGAAGGGGGCGGGCCCGTCGGGGAAGGGGTTCAGGTACGGGACCGGCGCACCGCTCCAGGCCTCCTGGAAGGCGGCGCTGACCCCTCCATTGCTGGCGTGGTAGACGGCGTGGATGGGCCCATCGGCGCCCATCAGCACGGCCAGACGGGTGGCCGCAATGGCCTGGCGCACGGCGGCGCCGGCGTGGCGGGGATCGCTGTACACCTGGCACTGGGTGTCGGCGCAGAGGTGGTAGCCGTCCACCACGAAGCGGTGCTGGTTGCGCACCGCCCAGGTGCGCGCCAGCACCGCTTGGGCCTCAAGGGCCGCCGCCGGCACCCCGGCACCGATCTCGTGGGGAACCACGCCCTCCAGATAGCGCTCCAGGGGCACCTGCTCCACCAGGCTCCAGCCCCCGTGCGCATCGGCCAGCAGCTGGAAGGGACCGGCATAGGCCCCCTGCTTCCAGAGCAGGCCCCCGGGGGCCTCGATCCTGATCGGGCCAACCAGGGGCACCACCCCCTGGGCCCGGCGCAGCTCCAGCCCGACCCGCTCGGCGACCGTCCGCTCGAAGCCCGTCAGCCGCACGCCGTCGGGAAGCGAGGCGGGCTCGGGCGCCCCGGCCGGAGCCCACACCTCCCAGTCGCGGGGCCTGGCGATCGCGGCCTCCACCCCCGCGGCGCGCCAGAGCACGGCCGCCTGCTCGGCGCTCTCGAAGCTGGCGAAGGGTCCCAGCACGCGGCGCCGCCGTGTCGTGGGCTGGGCCAGGACCTCGCGGCGCCAGTGCAGCACCAGCTCGGGGGACTGGAAGCGCTGCCCAGTGGCATCGATCAGGGTGAGCAAGCCGCTGTTGCTGCGCAGCCGCAGGGGCTGGGCCGTCGGGGCCTCAGCCGGCGCCGGACCCAGCCGTGCCGCCAGGGCCACCCACAGCACCGGGTTCGCCGCCGTCAACGGGGCCGGCCGGGCCACCGGCCAGTGCATCAGGGCGGAGGGCTCAGGGGCAGGCGCGTCCGCCGCGGGGGGTGGCGGCGGGGCGAGCGGCCCCTGATCGGCCCGGCAGCCGGCCGGGAACAGGAGCGCCGCCACCAGCAGCAGCCTGGGCAGAACATGGGGACGCAGCGACATCGGCACGGCAGGGGTTGGAGGGGGGTACACCCGCGTCGTAGTGTGCTTGTTTGTGCCTGCGCCTACCGATATGCCGAAGCTCAAGACCCGCAAAGCGGCCGCGAAGCGGTTCAAGGCCACCGGCACCGGCAAGTTCATGCGCCGGCGTGCCTTCCTCAACCACCTGCTCGACCACAAGAGCCCCAAGCGCAAGCGTTATCTGGGGACCATGGCGGTGGTTGACGATCGCGACCACGACAACGTGGCTCGGATGCTGCCCTACGCCGGCTGAGTCCGGCCGAGCTCCCTCCGGAGCTTCCGCTTTCCCGTTTTTCCACCCCGTTTTCCACCCCAAGATCACCTCCCATGGCCCGCGTCAAGAGGGGCAACGTCGCCCGCAAACGCCGCAACAAGATCCTTCGCCTCGCCCGCGGCTTCCAGGGGAGCAACGGCAGCCTGTTCCGCACCGCCAACCAGCGGGTCATGAAGGCCCTCTGCAACGCCTACCGCGACCGTCGCCGCCGCAAGCGTGATTTCCGCCGGCTCTGGATCGCCCGGATCAACGCCGCTGCCCGCATGAACGGCCTCAGCTACAGCAAGCTGATCGGCGGCCTCAAGCGCGCTGACGTGCGCATCAACCGCAAGATGCTGGCCCAGCTGGCCGTTGCTGATCCCTCCAGCTTCACCGCCGTGGCCACCGCGGCAGGCCACTGACGCCGTCCTCCCAGCTGCGACCATCCGGCCGGCCCCGATGAACGACCTGCTGCCCCAGGCCTACCTGCTGGGCCTGATCGCCCTGCTGGGCATCGCGGCCGTCGTGGTCGGGCGCCAGATCCTGCGGGTGCGGAGCGACGAGCTCGCCATGGCCCGGCTGGGGGGCAATGACAAGGCCAGCCCGCCCAGGGATGTCACCACCCTCTACGAGCTGGCGTCGGTTCAGCTGCGCAAACGTCTGTACAGCGAGGCGCAGGTCAACCTCAAGCAGGCCCTGAAGCTGGCCGACGCCGAGAATGCCCCCGCTGAGGCCAGGGCCCTGATGGAAAACGCCCTCGGTTTCACCCTGGCGGCCCAGAACAAGTACGCCGCGGCTGTCCGTCACTACCGAGCCGCGCTGCGGGCCAAGGCCGACTACCCGGTCGCGATCAACAACCTGGCCTTCGCCCTGGAGAAACAAGCCAAACCGGACGAAGCCCGCACCCTCTACGAACAGGTGCTGCAGCTGGAGGCTTCCAACAAAACGGCCCGCAAGCGGCTCTCGATCCTGGAACGCCGCAGCGGCCAGGAGCCCGGCGGCAAGGCTTCCTGAAGCCCTCTTGTCCAGTTCACTGAGGGGCACCCCTCACCAGAGGCCGCGCACCGGTGCAGGCTGACCCGGCGGAGTGGTGGTCGCCGCCGTCGTTTCCGGAATCAACTGCAGGCGTCCACCAGGGGTTGTGAGGCGGGGAGCGCGCCAGCCGCTCAGGGACAGACCCTGCACGCTCTGAAAGGCGCCACCAGGCTCAAGGGCGCCGCCGAGGGGATCCCCCAGCAGCAGCAGGTCGAGCTGGTCCGACTTGGCGTTGAGGTTGCCCTGCACCGGCGACTCGACCCCACCGATGGCCATCGCACCGCGCAGGTCGACCATCTGACCCATCGGTGTGACCCCATCGATGCGCAGTTGGACAGGCACGGCCGGACCGCCACTGAAGGACTGGTAGCGGCCGCTCCAGCGACGGGGCAGCTGCTCGGCGATCAGGCGGGCCCGGGCGATCGGATCAAACGTCTCGACCTCACCGCCGGTGCCACCGTCCTGGACGGTCGCCTGGATCTCGGGTGCGGTGAAGGGCACGAACCCATCAGCGGCCAGGGGGCTGGCGGCAAGTGCCGGGCTGACGGCAAGCAGCAGGGGCACAGCGACCAGGGGCACCGGCATGGGATGGGTCTCGGAGGCAAAGGGCAGACTAATCGGGATGCGCCCGTCCGCTGCACGTCTCCGACCTTGACCGCCATCACCCCCTCCCCCTGCCACGACGATCTGGTGATCGCCGGCCGCCGCTTCCGCAGCCGTCTGATGACCGGCACCGGCAAGTACCCGAGCCTGGAGGCCATGCAGGCCAGCCTGGAGGCCAGCGGCTGCGAGATCGTCACGGTGGCGGTCCGACGGGTCCAGAGCGGGGCCCCGGGCCACGGCGGCCTGATGGAGGCGATCGACTGGAGCCGGATCTGGATGCTGCCCAACACGGCCGGTTGCGCCACCGCCGAGGAGGCGGTGCGGGTGGCCCGGCTGGGTCGGGAGCTGGCGCGGCTGGCGGGCCAGGAGGACAACAACTTCGTCAAATTGGAGGTGATCCCCGATTCCCGCCATCTGCTCCCCGATCCCTTCGGCACCCTCGAGGCTGCCGAGCAGCTGGTCAAGGAGGGCTTCGTGGTGCTGCCCTACATCAACGCCGATCCCCTGCTGGCCAAGCGGCTG
>JBBQIH010000134.1:0-7525 GCA_038324725.1 Cyanobacteriota bacterium
AGTTCGAGGCCGTTGGCTTCCGCCAGGGCAGACCCCTCCCCCCCCCTGGTCGTCGCCAGGGTGCCGAGCCGCCGCAGAGCCTCCGAAAGCAGCAGCCCCGCCAAGGCGCCGAGGGCCACCCCGCCCCCCAGGCGCAGCAACAGCCGGGAGGCCACCTCCTGCCAGCCACCGAGATCGCCCAGGGTGACCTGGAGCAGCACCAGGCCCAGCACGGCGCTGACCGGTTCAAGGATCAGTCCTTCCGCCTCCAGAAGCTGGCCCAGCTTCGGAGCCAGGCGCAGCTGGCGCACCATCGGCGTGACCACCGTGGGACCGGTGGCCAGGGCGATCGCGCCATAAACCAGCGACAGCGACCAGGGCAGACCCGCCAGGGCGTGGGCTAACAGGGCGGCCACAGGCAACCCCAACACCAGGCGCACCAGCACCAGTTGGAGCACCGAGCGCTGCAGGTCGCGGCCGGCCAGGCGCAGGTTGAGCCCACCATCGAAGAGCACCAGGCTCACCAGCAGACCCACCAAGGGCTCCAGGCCGGCACCGAGGTTCTCGGGATGGACGATGTCGAAGCCGGCATGGCCCGCCAGCAGACCCATGCCCAGCAGCAGCACCACCGCGGGCTGGCCGGTGACCCAGGCCGTGGCCTGGGCGAGGGAACCGGCGAAGAAGGCCGAACCCCAGATCAGTGCCAACCGCTCACTCAACGTCAGGGGAGTCCGCGGGACCGGCCCAGGCTATGGGGTGGACCCGGCTCAGGCAGGAACGAGCTGCTCCAGCGGCTGCCAACGCAGGGCCCGGGCGCCGCCCATCTCCACCACCAACTTCAGCCGCGGTTCGCGGCGGCAGAGGTCGCAGAGGGCGCTGAGCTCGGAGCTGCTGAGCACCTGACCCTCCAGCAGCCACAGCAGCACCGGCCCATCGCCGGCCAACTGGGGGCCCAGCAGGGGCATCACCCGCTGCACCTCGCCCACGGCGGCCGCCCGGCCGACGCAGTGGTGGCCCAGGTGGGGCGGCCGGATGCCATGCAATTGCAGGAGATAGGCCTCCGGATCGCCCAGCCCCCGGGCGGAGGTGAGGTGAGCCCGGTAGCCGGCTGCCCGCAACCGCCGCAGCAGCCGGGTTTCGGCGCCCCCTTCCAGGGGAACGAACAGGGCGAGGGCGCCGCAGCGCTCCAGCTCGGTGCGGAAACCACGGCCGGTCATCAGCAGAGGCATCGGGAGCTTCAGGCGGATCGCCAGCTGAGTCTGGCAGCCAGTGAGGGGCCCGGGGGTGGTGGTGCACACCATGGGGTAGGGTTGACTCTTGTGCTGATGATCTGTGCCCGTCCGCTAGCCGGGCCTCCAGAGAACAGCACGGGGTTGGTCACTGTTGACGAACCCTTCCTGGCCCGTACGACTCCTGCCGCGCTCGTCGCTGCTGTGACCGTCGGGATACTGCCCGAGGCCTCCACGCTTCCGGCAAGTCCCAGCCCGCTGATTCGCCTCGCTAGCCCCTGACCCTCGGGTCAATCTGCGATTCCACGAATTCAGCCACCCGCCGCCCAGCGGGTCCTCCAAGGTTTTTGGGCCTCGGCTCTTGATCCATGGCGGCGCGCCGCGGCAGTCCAGCTGGTGTTGTTCTCCCTCCCATGTCCATCGGCATTCTCGGGAAGAAGCTGGGTATGTCCCAGTTCTTCGACGACGAAGGCAAATCCATTCCGGTCACCTTGATCGAAGCGGGTCCCTGCCGCATCACCCAACTCAAGAGCGAAGCCACCGACGGTTACACCGCGGTGCAGCTCGGCTTCGGCGACATCCGCGAGAAGCTCGTCAACAAGCCCGCCAAGGGCCACCTGGCCAAATCCGGTGAGGAGCCCCTGCGGCACCTCAAGGAATACCGGCTGGAGGCCATCGACGGCCTTGAGCTGGGAGCGCCCGTCACCGTCGGTGACTTCAGCCCCGGCCAGAAAGTTGATGTCAGCGGCGACACGATCGGTCGCGGCTTCTCAGGCCTGCAGAAGCGCCACGGCTTCAGCCGTGGCCCCATGAGCCACGGGTCCAAGAACCACCCTGAACCAGGCTCCATCGGCGCCGGCACCACCCCCGGCCGGGTCTACCCCGGCAAACGGATGGCTGGGCGTTACGGCGGCAAGCAGATCACCACCCGCGGCCTCACCATCCTCAAGGTGGATGCGGAACGCAATCTGCTCGTCGTGAAGGGCTCGGTACCCGGCAAGCCCGGCGCCCTGCTCGACATCCGCCCGGCCCGGCGGGTTGGCGTCCCCGCCGCGAACTGAGGAGAACACCCATGACTGACTGTGTGATTCGCGACTGGCAAGGCGAGGAGAGCGGCAAGGCTCCCCTCGACCTCAAGGTCGCCAAGGAAACATCCGCCAACGGTCTTCTGCACAGGGCCGTGGTGCGCCAGCTGGCCCATGCCCGTCAGGGCACCGCCAGCACCCTCACCCGTGCCGAAGTGGCCGGCGGCGGCCGCAAGCCCTACAAGCAGAAAGGCACCGGCCGGGCCCGCCAGGGCTCGATCCGCACACCCTTGCGGCCCGGCGGTGGCGTGATCTTCGGACCCAAGCCCCGCAGCTATGCCGTGGCGATGAACCGCAAGGAGCGTCGCCTGGCCCTGCGCACCGCCCTGATGAGCCGCGTCGCGGACATCACCGTGGTGAAGGGCTTCGGCGCCGGGCTCGACACCCCGAAGACCAAGGAGATCATCGCCGCCCTGTCCCGCTTCGGCATCGAGGCCGGCGACAAGGTGCTGCTGATCCTCGACGATGCCCCCGAAGCGGTGACCCGCTCGGTGCGCAACCTCGAGAAGGTGAAGCTGATCGCCGCTGATCAGCTCAACGTGTTCGATCTGCTCCATGCCAACAAGCTGGTGCTCAGCGAAGAGGCACTGGCGAAGATTCAGGAGGTCTACGGCGATGTCTGAGCGTTTTGCAGGCCGGCTGGCGGATGTGATCCGTCGCCCGCTGATCACCGAGAAGGCCACCCGGGCCATCGAGATCAACCAGTACACCTTTGAGGTGGACCATCGGGCCGCCAAGCCCGACATCAAGGCGGCCGTCGAGCATCTGTTCGACGTCAAGGTCGTCGGCGTCAGCACCATGAATCCCCCCCGCCGCTCCCGTCGGGTGGGCCGCTTCGCCGGCAAACGCGCCCAGGTGAAGAAAGCAGTGGTGCGCCTTGCCGAAGGCAACGCCATCCAGTTGTTCCCTGAGTCCTGAGGGATCTGAAACGTCATGGCAATCCGTAACTACAGGCCCATCACTCCAGGCACCCGCACGCTGGTCGTCACCGACTTCAGCGACATCACGGGCAAGAACCGGGAACGGGGCCTGGTGGTGTCCAAGCACCGCCACAAGGGCCGCAACAACCGCGGCGTGATCACCTGCCGCCACCGCGGCGGTGGCCACAAGCGCCTCTACCGCATCGTCGACTTCCGTCGCGATAAGCATGGGGTGAGCGCCAAGGTGGCCGCCATCCACTACGACCCGCATCGCAACGCCCGCTTGGCGCTGCTGTATTACACCGACGGCGAGAAGCGGTACATCCTGGCGCCCGCCAACGTGGCCGTGGGCCAGAGCGTCATCTCCGGACCCGAGGCCCCGATCGAGAACGGCAACGCCCTGCCCCTCTCGGCCATCCCCCTGGGCTCAAGCGTTCACAACGTCGAGCTCTACGCCGGTCGCGGCGGCCAGATGGTCCGCACCGCCGGGGCCAGTGCCCAGGTGGTGGCCAAGGAAGGTGACTACGTCGCCCTCAAGCTGCCCTCCACCGAGGTGCGGCTGGTGCGCCGGGAGTGCTATGCCACCCTCGGTGAGGTCGGCAACTCCGAACAGCGCAACACCAGCCTGGGCAAGGCCGGCCGCAAGCGCTGGCTGGGCCGCCGTCCGCAAGTGCGCGGCAGCGTGATGAACCCCTGCGACCACCCCCACGGGGGCGGCGAAGGCCGGGCACCGATCGGCCGTTCCGGTCCTGTCACACCCTGGGGCAAGCCCGCCCTGGGCCTCAAGACCCGCAAACGCAACAAGCCGAGCAACCGGTTCGTGCTGCGGAAACGACGCCGCATCTCCAAACGGAGCCGTGGCGGACGCGACTCCTGATGACCCACACCGCTCTGCTGTTCGCCTGATCCGCCATGGGACGCTCACTCAAAAAAGGCCCGTTCGTCGCCGACCACCTGCTTCGCAAGGTCGAAAGGCAGAACGCTGCCGACGACAAGACCGTGATCAAAACCTGGTCACGGGCCTCCACCATCCTGCCGATGATGATCGGCCACACCATTGCCGTTCACAACGGCAAGGCCCACGTGCCCGTCTATGTGACGGAGCAGATGGTGGGCCACAAGCTGGGCGAATTCGCCCCCACCCGCACATTCCGCGGTCACATCAAAGACAAGAAGGGAGGCCGCTGATCCGATGGCAACCACCACACCCGACACCCAGGCCCTGGCACACGGCCGCTTCATCCGCGGTTCCGTGTCGAAGGTGCGCCGGGTTCTCGATCAGATCCGGGGTCGCACCTACCGCGACGCCCTGATCATGCTCGAGTTCATGCCCTACCGCTCCACCGGCCCGATCACCAAGGTGCTCCGCTCCGCGGTCGCCAATGCCGAGCACAACCTCGGCCTCGATCCGGCCACCCTGGTCATCTGCCAGGCCAGTGCCGACATGGGACCCTCCCTGAAGCGGTTCCGGCCCCGAGCCCAGGGCCGCGCCTTCGCCATCAAGAAACAGACCTGCCACATCAGCATTGCTGTGGCAGCGCCCACCGCCTGACCCCCCGAGGACACCGCCCGATGGGACACAAGATCCATCCAACCGGCCTGCGCCTGGGGATCACCCAGGATCACCGCTCCCGCTGGTACGCCCCAAGCAAGACCTATCCCGTCCTCCTTCAGGAGGACGACCGGATCCGGTCGTTCATCAACAAGAAGTACGCCGCCGCCGGCATCAGCGACGTGCTGATCGCCCGTAAGGCCGACCAGCTCGAAGTGGAACTCAAGACCGCCCGTCCGGGCGTTCTCGTGGGCCGCCAGGGCAGCGGCATCGAGGAGCTGCGCGCCGGCATCCAGAAGACCCTCGGCGATGCCCACCGTCAGGTGCGCATCAACGTGGTCGAGGTGGAGCGGGTCGACGCTGACGCCTTCCTGCTGGCCGAGTACATCGCCCAGCAGCTGGAAAAGCGGGTGGCCTTCCGGCGCGTCATGCGCATGGCGGTGCAACGCGCCCAACGGGCCGGGGTGCTGGGTCTCAAACTCCAGGTGAGCGGCCGCCTCAACGGCGCCGAAATCGCCCGGACGGAGTGGACCCGCGAGGGTCGCGTGCCCCTGCACACGCTCCGCGCCGACATCGACTACGCCACCAAGGTGGCCACCACCACCTACGGGGTCCTGGGCATCAAGGTCTGGGTGTTCAAAGGGGAGGTGCTTCCCGGTCAGCAAGATCAGCTGCCCGTGGGTGGAGCGCCGAAACGCCGGGCCAACCGCCGGCCGCAACAGTTTGAAGACCGCTCCAACGAGGAGTGATCAGGAGGCCTGAACCATGCTGAGTCCAAAACGCGTCAAGTTCCGAAAACAGCAGCGAGGCCGTATGCGCGGCGTCGCCACGCGCGGCAACACGATCGCCTTCGGCGATTTCGCCCTGCAGGCCCAGGAGTGCGGGTGGATCACCTCCCGTCAGATCGAAGCCAGCCGCCGTGCCATGACCCGCCATGTCAAGCGGGGGGGCAAGATCTGGATCCGGATCTTCCCCGACAAGCCCGTCACGATGCGACCGGCCGAAACCCGCATGGGTTCCGGTAAGGGCAACCCGGAATTCTGGGTGGCCGTGATCAAGCCGGGCCGCATTCTCTTCGAGATGGGTGGTCCAGAGATCACGCCCGAAATCGCCAAGGAAGCCATGCGTCTGGCCCAGTACAAACTGCCGGTCAAGACGAAGTTCCTCGCCCTGGCCGATCAGGTGGCAGCCGCCCCCGAACCCGCCCTCGCCGTCGAATCCTGACCATGGCCCGTCCCACCATCACCGACGCGCGTTCGCTCAGCGACGCCCAGATCGGCGAACAGATCGACGGCGTCCGTCGCGAACTGTTCGACCTCCGCTTCCAGCAGGCCACCCGCCGTCTGGAGCACCCTCACCGCTTCAAGGAGGCCCGCATCAAGCTGGCTCACCTGCTGACGGTGCAGGAGGAGCGTCAGCGCTCCACCGTCGCCTCCTGATTCCCCCCTCGATCCCCATGGCACTCAAGGAAAGGGTCGGCACCGTCGTCAGCGACAAGATGGACAAAACGGTGGTGGTGGCGGTGGAAAACCGCTTCCCTCACCCCATCTATCAGAAGACCGTCCGCCGCACCACCCGCTACAAAGCCCACGACGAAGCCAACAGCTGCCGCGTGGGCGACAGGGTCCGCATCACCGAGACCCGTCCCCTCAGCCGCACCAAACGTTGGGCCGTGGCCGAAGTTCTCTCCACAACCAGCGCCGGCTGAGGAACCCCCCATGATTCAGCAGGAAACCTTCCTCAACGTCGCTGACAACAGCGGCGCCAAGCGCATCCAGTGCATCCGGGTGCTCGGCACCAACCGTCGCTACGCCCACGTGGGCGATGTGATCGTGGCCGCCGTCAAGGACGCCATGCCCAACATGGGCGTCAAGAAGTCGGATGTGGTCAAGGCCGTGGTGGTGCGTACCCGGGCCACGCTGCGCCGTGACACCGGCAACGCCATCCGCTTCGACGACAACGCCGCGGTGATCCTGGGCAACGACAACAACCCCAAGGGCACCCGGGTCTTCGGTCCGGTCGCCAGGGAGCTGCGCGAGCGCAACTTCACCAAGATCGTGTCCCTCGCTCCGGAGGTGATCTGAGATGGCTGCCGCAACCCCCAAGGCCAGGCCCGTCGAGCGCATCAAGATGCGCATCCGCAAAGGTGACACCGTCCAGGTGATCGCCGGCAAGGATCGGGGCAAGACCGGCGAGGTGCTCCGCACCCTGCCCAACGAGAACCGTGTCGTGGTGCAGGGCATCAACCTGCGCACCCGCCACGTCAAACCCGCCCAGGAAGGCGAGACCGGCCGCATCGTCACCGAGGAAGCGTCCCTGCATGCCTCCAACGTGATGCTGTATTCCACCGCCAACAAGGTCGCCAGCCGAGTGGGGATCGTCGTCCAGGACGACGGCAGCAAGAAGCGCCGTCTCAAGAAGACCGGGGAAGTGATCGACTGACCGCCCCCCACCACACCCCACCGCGCGACGTCCCACCCGATCCGCGTCCCTGCTCCCTTCCCCCGTCCGCCTTCTGACCACGTCCAGAAGCGCCCCCCCATCCCCCCGTCATGTCACTCAAACAGCGCTACCGGGAGACGATCCAGCCGAAACTGCTGAAGGATCTCAACCTCTCCAACGTCCACGAGGTTCCCAAGGTGGTCAAGGTCACCGTCAACCGGGGCCTCGGTGAAGCCGCCCAGAACGCCAAGTCCCTCGAGGCCTCGATCACCGAACTGGCGACCATCACCGGTCAGAAGGTGGTGGTGACCCGCGCCA
>JBBQIH010000135.1:0-7497 GCA_038324725.1 Cyanobacteriota bacterium
ACGAGTTGCAGGCGGCGGGCATCCCGCCGCAGCCGCCGCACATCCAGCAGCGGCCGCGCCTCCACCTGCTGCTGGCGCCAGCGGAACAGGGTCTGGTGGCCCTGCAACCAGAGCCAGCAGGCCGCCCTTTGGATGGGGTCGGCCCCGTCGCCGATCAGGTCGACGAAGTCCCCGAGGCTGAGGGGAGCAGGGTCGCTCAGGAGCAGCAGCCAGGCGGCCGCCAACTCCCGGGGGCTGGGGGCGGCCTGCAGGAGCGTTTCCTGGCTGAGGTTCCAGGGGGGCTGGGACAACCGGGTGGGGGGCGTCAGATCGCCAGGCAGGGCGGCGAGCAGATCAAGCTGCCGGACCCCCCGCTGGACGGCCTTGGCCTCGAAACCGACCCTCAGGTCGATGCGCGTGCCCTTTTCGGCCACCACAACGGCCAGCAGACAACGACTCTCGTCGTGAACACCGACAAGATCGCCCGCTGTCAACCGTCGCGACGCGGAGGCGGGGGGCAACTCAGCCTTCGGGATTCACGAAGGGAAGCAGGGCCACGATGCGCGCCCGCTTGACGGCGTTGGTCAGGTCGCGCTGCTGCTTGGCCGTCAGGCCAGTGAGCCGGCGGGGCAGGATCTTGCCGCGCTCGGTGATGAACTTCTTGAGCAGATCGACGTCTTTGTAGTCGATCGGATCACCGGGCTTGATCGGCGAAAGGCGCTTTTTGAAGAAGGAACTGGACATGGAAACGGAGTGAAGGAACGAAGGGTGGGAACTGCCGCTGCAGGGTCCGGAGTCTTGTCAGGGGAGGAATTTCCGCGAGGGAAATGACCTCATTTGATCTCCTTGTGGACGGTGGGAGCGTTGCAGTGGGGGCAGAACTTCTTGAGTTCAATCCGTTCGGTGGTGTTGCGGCGGTTCTTCTGGGTCGTGTAACGGGACACGCCAGGGGACCGCTTGGCGGGGTTGGACCGGCATTCGGTGCACTCGAGGGTGATCACCAGCCGGACGCCCTTGTTTTTGGCCATGGAAGGACGTTGCGCCGCGTATGCGTTGCAGGGAGACGATTCAGCACCTTACCTCCCGGTGGGACAGGCCTTGATCGCTTCCTAAGCTGGATGGCTGCTGTGCAACGGTCCGATGCTGGTTTCGCTCCAATGGCTCCGGGAGCTGGTCAGCGTTGAACCGGCCTGTCTTGAGCCTGGGCACCTGGCGGAACGCCTCTCGATCGCCGGCTTCGAAGTGGAAGGCATCGAGGATCTGGCGGCCCGGGCGTCCGGTGTGGTGGTGGGCCACGTGATGCAGCGCGACCCCCACCCGAACGCCGACAAACTCAGCGTCTGCACGGTGGATGTCGGGGATGGCGAACCCCTTCAGATTGTCTGCGGCGCCCTGAATGTGCGCCAGGGTCTGCACGTGCCCGTGGCCCTGGTGGGCAGCACCCTGCCGGCGGTGGGGCTGACGATCAAACCGGCCGAGCTGCGCGGAGTGGCCAGCAGCGGCATGATCTGCTCTCTGCGGGAGCTGGGCCTCGACGACGGCAGCGACGGCATCGCCGAACTCGACAAGCTGCTGACCAGCGTGCCCCCCCTGGGGACGGCCGTGGGACCCCTGCTGGGCCTGGATGACCAGGTGCTGGAGCTGGCGATCACCGCCAACCGCCCCGATGGCCTGTCGATGCGGGGGATCGCCCGGGAGGTGGCAGCCCTCAGCGGCGGCAGCACCACCTTCCCTGCCGCGGCGGCGGTGGTGGCGGCCGAGCCCCTGGCCTCAGCGGCCGCCGACCGCGAGGCCATCGAGGCGGGGGGCCTTTTCAGCCTCACGGCCCTCGACGGCCTGCGGGTGGGCCCCTCCCCGGACTGGCTGCGCCAGCGGCTGGAGCGGGCTGGTGTGCGCCCCATCAATAACGTGGTCGATGTCACCAACCTGGTGATGCTGGAAACGGGCCAGCCCCTGCACGCCTTCGACCGGGATCGCCTGGGAGAACTCACTTGTGCCACTCCCCAGCCGGGGAGCATCGGCCTGCGCCAGGGCCGCAGCGGTGAGGCCTTCGTGGCTCTTGACGGCCAGGAGCGCAGCTTGGGCCAGGAAGCCTTGGTGGTGACCTACGCCGACCACCCGATCGCCCTGGCCGGGGTGATGGGGGGCCTGGGTGAGGCGGTCACCGAAGCCACCACCGCCATCTGGCTGGAGGCGGCGGTGTTTGCCCCCCAGGCCGTAAGGCGCTCGGCCAGAAGCGTCGGCCTGCGCAGCGAAGCCTGCAGCCGTTTTGAGAAGGGCGTGCCGCGGGAGATCACTTTGGCTGCCGCCGACCGGGCCGTGGCCCTGCTGCAGGAGCTGGCCGCAGCCCAGCTGAAAGGCCGCTGGTTGCACCAGAAAGAACAGGCAGCGCAGCAGCCCCTGGGGCTGCGTCGCGACGCCCTCCACAACCTGCTCGGCCCAGTCCTGCTGGAGGACGGCGAGGAGCGCGATCTCGACGACGGTCGCATCAGCGCCACCCTGGAAGCCCTCGGCTGTGTCCTCGAGGAGGACGAGGAAGGCTGGCAAGTGCAGGTGCCTCCGGAGCGGGCCATGGACCTCAAGCGCGAGGTGGACCTGATCGAGGAGGTGGCCCGGTTGGTGGGCTACGACCACTTCGCCGCCCACTTGCCTGATCCCCTCATCCCTGGCGGCCTTGAACCGGCCCAGCAGCTGGAGCGGCGCCTTCGGCGGGCCCTTTGCGCGGCGGGCCTGCAGGAGGTCGTTTCGCTGTCTCTGGTTTCGGCAGCCGCCGATCGGGTTCCCCTGGCCAATCCACTCCTGGCCGACTATGGCCACCTGCGCGACAACCTGCACCAGGAGCTGCTCCAGGCTGCCCGGCGCAACCTTCAGGCGTCCCTGCCAGGGTTCTGGGGTTTCGAGATCGGCCAGGTGTTCCCTGGCGGGGCGGCCAGCGGTGAGGAGCGCCACGCTGAACGCACTCTTCTGGTGGGGGTGATCGCCGGGGAACGGCGCAGCGAACGCTGGCGCAGCTCCGGCAAGCCCACCCCCCCCGACTACTTCCAGGCCCGAGGGGTCTTGCAGGCCGGCCTCGAGCCCCTGCGCCTGCCAATGGAGGATCGCCCTCTGACCGACGCGCCTCTGCTGCACCCGGGGCGCGCCGCCCAGCTGGTGGTGGAAGGCACGTCCGCGGGCTGGTTCGGCCAGCTCCACCCAGCCGAGGCCGAAGCCCTCGACCTGCCTTCGGCCACCTATGTGTTCCAGCTGGAGCTGGAGCCGCTGCTCAGCGCCGGCACCCGCCGCAACCGCTGGCAGCCGGCCTTCCGCCCCTTCGCCAGCGTGCCGGCCTCCGAGCGCGATCTGGCCCTTGTCGTTCCCACCGACACCACCGCCGCCGCCCTGCTGGCGGCGATCCGCAAGGCGGGCAAGCCCTTGCTGGAGAAGGCAGAACTGGTCGACCGCTATGAAGGCGCCCAGCTGGAGGCCGGCCGCTGCAGCCAGGCCTTCCGGCTGCGCTACCGCGACAGCGCCCGCACCCTCACCGACGAGGAGGTGGAGGCGGCCCATGGCCGGGTGCGCGAAGCCCTCGAGCGCCAGTTCGGGGCTGAGCAGCGCCGCTAGCGGCGTTCCAGGGCCGCCAAGGCCTCCACATGGCTGGTGTTGGGGAAGAAGTCGATGGGCTGCACCCAGTTCAGCCGGTAGACGCCAGAACCACACAGCTGGGCCAGGTCCCGGGCCAGGGCGGCCGGATCACAACTCACGTAAGCGATCCGGCTGGGTGGCGCCGCCAGGATCGCCGCCGTGGCGGCCGGACTCAGCCCCTTGCGAGGGGGATCCAGCACCAGGGCCTGCATGCCCTGCAGCCGCTCCTCCAGCACCAGGGGCACGTCGGCCTGCTCAAACTGCGCCCTCCCGTCCAGTTCATTGGCGGCAGCATTGAGACGGGCCATGGCAACGGCGCGGGGATGCAGCTCCAGGCCGGTGACATGCCAGCCGGCGGCGGCCAGGGGCAGGCTGTAGGTGCCGATGCCGCAGTAAGCATCCAGCAGGGAGGCGTCGCCTGGCCCAGGTCCGAGGGCCTCCATCAAGTGGGGCACCAGCCGCTCGGCCTGACGGGTGTTGACCTGGAAGAAGGTGTCGGCGGCGATGCGGAAGCGCAGGCCGGAGAAGGTTTCGTTCAGCCAGTCCCTGCCACGGATCACCCGCGTCTCGTCCCCCATCAGCCGATTGGTCGGCCGGGGTTGGAGATTGAGACAGACGCCCACCAGCTCGGGCCAGCGTTGCCGCCAGGCGTCGACCAGGGCCTCGAGGCCGGGCAGGTCGTCATGGCTGCTGATCAGGGTAAGGAGCCGCTCACCGGTGGCCGCCCCCACCCGCAGGCCCAGATGGCGCAGGCCGGGGCCGTCCTCGGCCTCTGGGTCACCGCCATGGCGATCGATCGGCCAGTCACTGGCCTCCAGATCGGCCTTGAGCGGCGCGATCATGGCGTCGATGCGGGGGTCGAGCACCGGACAGCGGGCCATGTTGACGATCCGATGTGAGCCCCGCCGGTAGTAGCCGGCCCGCAGGGTGCCGTCGGCACTGCGCTCCAGGGGAATCAGCGCGCGGTTGCGGTACCCCAGGGTGGGCTCGGCCGCCAGCAGGGGTCGCACCGGCGCGTTCAGGCCGCCGATGCGCTGCAGGGTCTGCTCCAGGCTGCGCTGCTTCCACTCGGCTTCGGCGGCGTCGTTGAGGGGCTGCAGGCTGCAGCCGCCGCAGTTGTCGGCAAGGATGCAGGGGGGACGCCGGCGCTCGGGGGAGGGCGTGAGCACGCGCTGCAGCTGGCCCACCAGATGGCGGCGGGCCACCACCTGGAGCCGCACCTCCACCGTGTCGCCAGGCAGGGCGCCGCTGACGAACACCACCTGGCCGTCGTGGCGTCCCACCCCCTGGCCGTCATGGCCCAGATCGGTGATCTCCATCTGCAGCTTTTCGCCCACCGAGGCCATGTGCGATCCGCACCACTGCGGCGACCCTATCGGGGGTCGTGCAAAGGGGCGTTACACCTTGCGCCTGAAGCCGGGGCCAGGGCTCTGCTCTCGATAGGATTCGCCCGACTGTGGTCGCTGCTATGAGCGTCGTTCGCGATCTGATCCTCCAGGCCGATGATCAGCTCCGCTATCCCACGGGCGGCGAGCTGCGCGCGATGGTGGAGTTCCTCAGTGGGGGAGCCCGCCGGCTGAGCGTCGTCAGGGTGCTGACCGACAACGAGAAGAAGATCATCGCCGAGGCCTCCAAGCAACTGTTTCTGCGCAAGCCGGATTACGTGGCCCCCGGCGGCAACGCCTTCGGGCAGAAGCAGCGGGCCCAGTGCCTGCGTGACTACAGCTGGTACCTGCGGCTGGTCACCTACGGAATCCTGGCCGGCAGCACCGAGCTGATCCAGCAGATCGGCGTGGTGGGAGCCCGGGAGATGTACAACAGCCTGGGTGTGCCCCTGCCCGGCATGGTGGAGGCGATGCGCACCCTGAAAGACGCGGCACTGGTGCTGCTGGGCGGCGAGGAAGCCACCCTGGCCGGCCCGTACTTCGACTACCTGATCCAGGGGCTGCAGACCTCCACCTGAGATCCAGGGATTCCCCAGCAAGACTCAGATCGAGACCGACGCCAAGTCTTGGGCGAGACAGCGAATCGGCCAATCCCCCCTCATGACCGACGGGGGGATTTTTTATGTCTGCAGAGATCGTTGCGAGACCCCATCGCAGGGCGGCGAGAGAGTCACCCCAGAGCCAGCTCATCTGTCTAGCTTGAGACCCATAAATTGTCCCATGCCGAGACCAGGATGCGGATGTTGCGATGTGGTTCTTTGGCTGGCGTCGGGGTCGCCACCCCTGGCCATCGGCCCGGCCGATGTGACGAAGACGCATCGACGCCGGCTGGCCAGAAGACCCCATTGGTCTCAGATGTGTCTGGAATCTAGTCTCGTTGGTTGTCCCATCCGGGATGCCTGATGTCAACCAGTGCCGCAGTGGCCGATCGGTCCACCCTGTCGTCCTGAAACGTCTGCGCAGCGCCGATCCTGCTGGCGTATCTGTGTCAAAGACAGATACGCAGCCTTTCACGAACCCTTACAGCACTACGTTCTCAGGTCATGTCCAGTTCATGGACAAGGCAAGGGAGCCATGGCCAATCCTCATACCACCAAGACCATTCGCGTGCCTGGGGATGAAGGACAGGAAGGTCACCCATGACAACTCAGATCGAGGATTCTTCGCTGTATCAGTGATGTCGACTGGGTCGTGAAGCTAGACCAGCAGTAAGTCCCAGTTGAGTGGAGTGTGATTCATCCAGCTCGAAAATGGCCCATGCATATCTTGTTGATCTCAGGAGAGACACGCAGGTGGACCAGCGATGAGACCCTGATGAGATGATGAGTACGGACATGTGGTCGGATCGCCGCCGCGGATTCCCAGCTCAGCGGTCCGCAGACGCTCCCTGGCGATACAGCTCCTTCAACAGCTGGTAAGCCTCGTTGAGGCGGCGCATCGCCTCGAGCGAGCCGCCGGCATCGGGGTGATGGCTCTGGGCCATGTCCCGGTAAGCCTCACGGATCTGGGCCAGGGTGAGTCGCTGGCCGGGGTCGGTGGGCAACTGCAGCAACCGCAGCGCACCGTGAAGGGTCATGGTGTGCTCCAGGGTCTGGAAGGAGGTGCCACGGCGACGGCGGCGGAAGCGGTGCACGAAGCGACGGATCAGGGTCGGGATTCGCAACGTGAGGGTCTGACCGCTGAAGGGGTCCTCAAGCACACCGGCGGTGACCATAACCCGCTCAAAAGTGGGCGCCGCCTCACTCCAGCCAGGTGCAAACGGCTGCATCACCTGGCAGGCCGCCGACCAGGTGAAGGTGCGGCCTTCGCTCTGATCCGACTGGGGCCAGATGTCCTGGGCCAGCCAGACCATGGCCGCCTCCAGCACCGCCTCGTTGGCCGGCGACCCGTAAAGGGCGTGCCAGTGGTTACCAGCTTCCTCCAGGGCCTGTTGCACCAGCTCCCCGCCGAGGGCTGGCAATGGCGTCAGGGGCAACGACGCGGCGCGCGCCGGGGAGGGTGGCCGCAGGCTGCGCTTGATGACGTCAGAGCGGCGACGCACAAAGCCGGGCAGATCGATGCCGCCTCCACCTGGTACTGGACGGGGAGGATCCTCCGTCGGGGCCTCCCATTCGAATTCCGCCTGGAGAGTGTCCATGGCCCCGCGCCCGACCAGCACCAGGGCCCCCTGCTCGTCGAACTCCCTGCTGTCATCGGGATGATGCGGCAGCTGGCCAGACTCCGCTGAGAGCCCGTTGTCGTCGTCCTCCTCGCCGGAGTCGAACAGATCGTGGAGCAACCGCTCAAGCACATCGCCCCGGCTGCGGATTCCCCACTCCCGACGCAGCCCATCCAAATGCGAAACCAGCTCCCTGGTGAGGTCGAGGCTGATCCGCTGTTTGGCGTCGCTGGACATCTCAGCCACGGCGGCGTTCCATCGGCGCTGGGTTCGCTGGCATGGGGTTCCTGATCA